>NZ_LZKY01000030.1:0-10532 GCF_001673055.1 Mycobacterium sp. 1245801.1 | reverse complement strand
AGGCCGCCGAGTTTGTCCACCGCGCGGCGGCGCAACAGGACCGTCTCCACCAGGATCGCGGCGCGGTCACCGAATCGGGCGCGGGCGGCGGCGACGTCGGCGACCCGGGTGGCGTCGGTCAGCTCGAGCCGGGCGACCTCCGCCAGCGCCGCGGCACCCGCGGCCGACCGCAGGTAGCCGACGTCTTGCGCGCTGAACCGCAGCCCACCACTCAGGAGGGTTTGACCCCGGTCACCATCACGTTGTAGAACCAGCCCTTCGGCACCACACGGCGCCACACGTTGGCGTCCACCCAGCTCAGCGTCTTCCAGCCGTTGAAGGCGAACTTCGCCCAGCCCCAGCCCAGCCGCCCGGGCGGCACCGACGCCTCGAAGGTGCGCACCGGCCAGCCGAACATCGCGGCGGTGAACTCCTCGCTGACGGTCCGCACCTGGGCGGCCCCGGCGTTGGCGGCCATCCGCTCCAGGTCGCCCGGGGTGAAGGTGTGCAGGTCGACGATGGCCTCCAGCGCCGCCGCCCGCGACGATTCGTCGAGCTCGGCCTGCGGGCGCCGCCAGCTGCCCAGGCCGGGCAGCTTGGTGACGTTGGTGGCGATGCGCCAGGTCAGGGTGGACAGCTCGCGGGCGTAGACGTCGCCGGCGCTGGTCGGCTCGCCGGCGAAGACGAACCGGCCGCCCGGGCGCAGCACCCGGATCACCTCGCGCAGCGACAACTCCACATCGGGGATGTGGTGCAGCACCGCGTGGCCGACGACCAGGTCGAAGGTGTTGTCCTCGTACGGGATGCCCTCGGCGTCGGCGACCCGGCCGTCGATGTCGAGGCCCAGCGACTGCCCGTTGCGGGTGGCGACCTTGACCATGCCCGGCGACAGGTCGGTCACCGATCCGCGCCGGGCCACCCCGGACTGGATCAGGTTGAGCAGGAAAAACCCAGTGCCGCAACCCAATTCAAGGGACCGGTCGTAGGGCAGCTCGCGCCGCACCTCGTCCGGCACGATGGCGTCGAAGCGGCCCCGCGCGTAGTCGATGCAGCGCTGGTCATAGGAGATCGACCACTTGTCGTCGTAGGTCTCGGCTTCCCAGTCGTGGTAGAGCACCTGGGCCAGCTTGCTGTCGTGCCGGGCGGCTTCCACCTGCTCGGCGGTGGCGTGGGGCGTCGGAACGGCGTCCGTCGAACTGGTCATGCAGGGCAGCCTAACGGCCGCCCGGATCCGCCCGATCGCCACCGCCCTGACCAGCGGAGAACACCTCGACGTAGCGGCGGCGTTCGGCGGCGAGCCGCTCGGCCAGCCCCAGGTCGAAGACGTCGTTGATCCCGGCCTTGGCGGCGGCCAGCGCGTGCCGCGGCCCGTCGAGAAAACGGCGCGCCCACCCCGCGGCGGCGTCATAGACGTCGTCCGGGGCCACCATTTCGTCGATGAGGCCCAGCGCCAGCGCCTCTTCGGCATCGAAAAACCGGCCGCTGAACACCAGCTCCTTGGCCTTGCTCGCGCCGGCCGCCCGGGTCAGGCGGGTCATCGCATCGCCGCCGGGCACCAGGCCGGCCAGGATTTCGGTCGCGCCGAACTTCACGTTGTCCCCGCTGATCCGCCAGTCGGCGGCCAGGGCCAGCGTGAGGCCGGCGCCCAGCGCGTATCCGGTGATCGCGGCCACCGTCGGCTTGGGGATCGCCGCCACGGCGTCGATCGCCTCTTGGCGCACCCGCGCCACGCTGTCGGCCTCGGCGCCCCGCAGCGTCCGCAGCTCGGGCATGTCGTCGCCGGCGGAGAAGATCTCGTGGCCGCCGAACAGGATCACCACGGCGACGTCGTCGCGCCGCCCCAGTTCCTCGGCGGCCGCGATGACCTCCCGATACACCTGGCGGGTCATCGCGTTCGTCGGGGGCCGCGACAGCAGCAACATGGCCAGCCCGGCGTCTTGGGAGCCGTCGGAGACCACCACGCTGACGAACTCGCTCAATGCCGCCATCCCAGGCCACCCGCTTCCCGCGCCTGGTGGTAGCGGTCGGAGTCGAAGAACTCGAACACCCAGTTGTCGCCCTGGATCTCCAGGTGCGGCTGCACGGGCACGATCTGGCGCTCGACGGCCAGCACCTCCGCAACGGTCCGGCCCGCCAGCGAGTCCAGCTGCGTCCAGGTCGGGGGCAGCAAGAAGCTGCGGCCGGCCGTGAAGTCGTCGATCGCGGCCTCCGGCGTCGTCCAGCCCGCCCGATCGGATTCGGTGTTGTCGCCGTCGGCGCGCTGCCCCCGCGGCAGGGCGCCCACGAAGAAGTAGGTGTCGTAGCGCCGGGTGCGCTCGGCCTCCGGCGTGACCCAGTTGGCCCACGGCCGCAACAGATCCGAGCGCAGCTCCAGGTTCTCCCGGCGCAGGAAGTCCGCGAAGGACAACGTGCCGTCGGCCAGCGCGCG
This sequence comes from Mycobacterium sp. 1245801.1, assembly GCF_001673055.1. NCBI lineage: Bacteria > Bacillati > Actinomycetota > Actinomycetes > Mycobacteriales > Mycobacteriaceae > Mycobacterium > Mycobacterium sp. 1245801.1. Next base: position 8,125 of record NZ_LZKY01000030.1, on the reverse strand, counting down.
GCGGGCCTGGCCGTAGACCGAGGCGTCGTCGACGATGCTGTTCGGCGCCGAAACGGCCTGGCCCGCCGGCCCGGCAAACAGCACCCCCGACTCCTCGAACGTCTCGCGGGCCGCGGCGCAGACCAGTGCCTCGGCCAGGTCGGGTTCGATGCCGAAGCGCTGGGCCCACCACTGCGGCGGCGGGCCGGCCCACGCGATATCGGCGTTGCGGTCGCGTTCGTCCACACCGCCGCCGGGGAACACCATCGTCCCCGCGGCGAATTCCATTTTCGCGTGCCTGCGCATGAGGAAAACCGCTAGCCCGGTTTGGGAGCCGGCCGGTTCGTCGCGCACCAGCATCACGGTGGCGGCCGGCCGGGCGACCAGTGGGGCTTCGTCGGGTGACGTCATAGCGGCCTCCGGTGGGCTGCGCGGGTCCGGACTCGCCGGGCGAAATAGCGCCCGTCGACGACGTCGAGGGCGATCGCCTGGCCGAACGCGGTGGACAGATTCTCGGCGGTCAGCACGTCGGTCAGCAGGCCCGCGGCGACCACCTCGGCTTCCGAGAGCAGCATGCAGTGACTGAACCCGGGCGGTATCTCCTCGACGTGGTGGGTGACCAGCACCAGCGCGGGCGCGTCGGGGTCGGCGGCCAGGTCGGCCAGCCGGGCAACCAGCTCCTCGCGGCCGCCCAGGTCCAGGCCGGCGGCGGGCTCGTCGAGCAGCAGCAGCTCGGGGTCGGTCATCAGCGCACGCGCGATCAACACCCGCTTGCGCTCGCCCTCAGACAACGTTCCGTAGGTGCGGTCCGCCAGGTGCTCGGCGCCCAGGCTTTCCAGCATGTCGATCGCGCGTTGGTAGTCGACGTCCTCGTAGCGCTCTCGCCACCTGCCCAGCACCGCGTAACCGGCCGAGACGACGAGATCGCGCACCACCTCGTCGGTGGGGATGCGCTGGGCCAGGGCGGAGGAGCTCAGCCCGATCCGGGACCGCAACTCGGTCACGTCGACCCGGCCCAGCCGCTCGCCGAGCACGAAAGCGACGCCGGACGAGGGATGTTCGGCCGCCGCCGCGATCCGCAGCAGCGAGGTCTTGCCCGCCCCGTTGGGCCCGACGATCACCCAGCGTTCGTCGAGTTCGACCGCCCAGTCCAGCGGCCCGACCAAGACGTTGCCGCCACGCTTCAGCGATACCTGCCTGAAATCGAGCAGCAGATCGGGGTCGGCTTCCTCCACCGTCTGGTCGGCTCGACGCTCGGAGTCTCTCGACTCCTCGGGAATCACCTCCGGCTTCCGTTTTCGGGCACCCGACCATCGTGCCGTACCGCGGCGCCCGAATAGCTGCCGGGTCGCTAGGGGCCCGGCGGGATTTCCACCCGCCGGACCTCGCCGTCGATCGCGTCGGCGGCCTCGATTTCGCCGCGGGTCACACCCAACAGGAACAACACGGTGTCCAGGTAGGGGTGACTCAGCGACGCATCCGCGACCTCACGCAGCGCGGGCTTGGCGTTGAACGCGATGCCCATCCCGGCGGCGGCCAGCATGTCGATGTCGTTGGCGCCGTCGCCCACGGCGACGGTCTGCGCCATCGGCACCCCGGCCTGCTGCGCGAAATCCCTTAGGGCCGTAGCCTTTCCGGCCCGGTCGACGATGGGGCCGACCACCCGGCCGGTGAGTTTGCCATCGACGATCTCGAGCTCGTTGGCCGCGACGTAGTCCAGCATCAGCTCGTGCGCCAACGGCTCGATGATGCGCCGGAATCCCCCGGAGACCACGCCGCAGTGATAGCCCAGCCGGCGCAAGGTGCGCAGCGTGGTCCGGGCGCCGGGCATCAGTTCCAGTTGGTCGGCGACCTCGTCGATCACGCTGGCGGGCAGCCCCGCCAGGGTCGCCACCCGCTGCTCGAGCGACTGCGCGAAGTCCAGCTCGCCGCGCATCGCGGCGTCGGTGATCGCGGCGACCTTGCCCTCGGCGCCCGCCCGGGCCGCCAGCATCTCGATCACCTCGCCCTGCACCAGCGTCGAGTCGACGTCGAACACGATGAGCCGCTTGGCCCGTCGTTCCAGGCTGTAGTCCTCGACGGCCACGTCGACCTGTTCCTCGCTGGACACCCGGTTCAGGGCGGTCCGCAGCGCGGCGTCCGCGCCCGGCGGCACCGAGACCCGCAGTTCCAGGCCGATCACCGGATAGTCGGAGACACCGCGGATCAGGTCGATGTTGACGCCGAGGGCGGCCACCTCACGGGCCACCGCGCCGAACGCACTGGCGGTGATGGGCCGGCCGAGCACGAAGATGGTGTGGCTGGAGGGCTCCCGCATGATCGGCACGTCGTCGCTGCGCTCGATGGTCACATCGAGCCCCACGCTGCGGATGGCCGTTTCAACGTCCTCGCGCAACTGCGCGCCGTCGGCGACCTCGGCCGGGCAGCACACCAGCACGCCCAGCGTCAGGCGGTGCCGGATCACCACCTGTTCGACGTTGAGCAACTCGACCCCATGCCGCGACAGCGCCTCGAACAGGGTCGCCGTCACGCCCGGTTGGTCCACGCCGGTGACGGTGATCAGCACCGACACCTTGTTGGGTGGTGCGTTCACTCCGGACAGCCGCCGCTACTGCTCAGGAGTTGAGCGATCGGGTTCGGTTCGTGGGCCGAAGCCCTTCGGTGATTCGAGAGCCGTGGCATGGCGGCCCACGTGGGCCTCGGCGCGCAGCCGCTCCACCATGTGCGGGTAATGCAACTCGAATGCCGGTCGCTCCGAACGGATTCGGGGCAGCTCGGTGAAGTTGTGCCGCGGCGGCGGGCAGCTGGTCGCCCATTCCAGGGAGTTGCCGTAGCCCCACGGGTCGTCGACCGTGACGACCTCGCCGTAACGCCAGCTCTTGAAGACGTTCCAGACGAACGGGAACATCGACGCGCCCAGGATGAAGGCGCCGACCGTCGAGGCGACGTTGTAGGGCTGGAAGCCGTCGCTGGGCAGGTAGTCCGCGTAGCGGCGCGGCATGCCCAGGTCACCCAGCCAGTGCTGCACCAGGAACGTGGTGTGGAACCCGATGAAGGTCAGCCAGAAGTGCAGCTTGCCCAGCCGCTCGTCGAGCAGCCGGCCGGTCATCTTCGGGAACCAGAAGTAGATGCCGGCGTAGGTGGCGAACACGATGGTGCCGAACAGCACGTAGTGGAAGTGCGCGACCACGAAATAGCTGTCGGTGACGTGGAAGTCCAGCGGCGGGCTGGCCAGCATCACGCCGGTCAGACCACCCAACAGGAAGGTGATGAGGAAGCCGACCGAGAACAGCATCGGCGTCTCGAAGGTGATCTGCCCCTTCCACATCGTGCCGATCCAGTTGAAGAACTTGATCCCCGTCGGCACCGCGATCAGATACGTCATGAATGAAAAGAACGGCAGCAGAACGGCTCCGGTGGCGAACATGTGGTGCGCCCACACCGCGACCGACAGGGCGGCGATCGACAGGGTGGCGTACACCAGCGTGGTGTAACCGAACACCGGCTTGCGCGAGAACACCGGGATGATCTCGGTGACGATGCCGAAGAACGGCAACGCGATGATGTACACCTCGGGATGCCCGAAGAACCAGAACAGGTGTTGCCACAACAAAACTCCGCCGTTGGCGGCGTCATAGACGTGGGCGCCCAGATGTCGGTCGGCGGCCAGCCCGAACAGCGCCGCGGTCAGGATCGGGAAGGCGATCAGGATCAGGATCGAGGTCACCAGGATGTTCCAGGTGAAGATCGGCATCCGGAACATCGTCATGCCGGGCGCGCGCATGCACACCACGGTGGTGATCATGTTGACCGCACCCAGGATGGTGCCCAGACCGGCGACGATCAGGCCGGTGATCCACAGGTCTCCCCCGGCGCCGGGTGAGTGCACGGCGTCGGACAGCGGCGTGTAGGCCGTCCAGCCGAAGTCGGCGGCGCCGCCCGGGACGATGAAGCCGGACGCCGCGATCAGCCCGCCGAACAGGAACAGCCAGTACGAGAAGGCGTTCAGCCGCGGAAAGGCCACGTCGGGCGCACCGATCTGCAGCGGCAGCACCAGGTTGGCGAAACCGAACACCACCGGGGTGGCATAGAGCAGCAGCATGATCGTGCCGTGCATGGTGAACAGCTGGTTGAACTGCTCATTCGATAGGAACTGCAGCCCGGGAGCGGCCAGCTCGGTGCGCATCAGCAACGCCATCAGCCCGCCTATGAAGAAGAAGGCGAAGCAGGTGACCGTGTACATGATGCCGATCAACTTGTGATCGGTCGTCGTGATCAGTTTGTAGACGAGGTTCCCTTTGGGGCCCATCCGGTCCGGATACGGACGAACGGCCTCGAGTTGTCCCAAAGGGGGCGCTTCGGCTGTCAACAGCTTCTCCAAACATCCAGATCGGACACTGGCCCAAAAATCGGTATTGAGACGAATCTTAGCCGTCGATCATGACGACGTCAGGGCTGGTCCTACAAACTGTCGTAAACGGCTCACCGGCGCGGCCCGCCCGTCGGCGCGGCCGCGCCGAGCTGGCCGGATGTTAGCGTCTGACGCGTGTTGTTCGGCGTGATCAGACCCGCCCGGCTGACCGCGGCGACGGCGGCGGTCATCCTGGCCTGCGGCGGCTGCGGATCCGACCAGCCCGCCGGGCAGCCGACCCATTCGCTCGTCACGCCCACCACCCAGATCGCCGGCGCCGGCGTGCTCGGAAACGACCGCCGGCCCGACGAGTCATGCGCACGCGATCCCGCCGAGGCCGACCCGGGCCCGGCCAAGCGGCAGGCGCACAACGCGGCGGGCGTCGCCCCGGACATCGTGCAGGTGCCTGCCGATCCCCAGCGCATCGTGGTGCTCTCCGGCGACCAGCTCGACACGCTGTGCGCGCTGGGCCTGCAATCGCGGGTGGTCGGCGCCGCCCTGCCGGACGGCTCGCCGAGCCAGCCCGCCTATCTGGGCGGCGCGGTGCAGGGCGTGCCCGGTGTCGGCAGCCGCTCCCACCCGGACGTGAAGGCGATCGCGGCCGCCCACCCCGATCTGATCCTGGGCTCGCAAGCGTTGACCCCGACGCTGTATCCGCAGCTGGCCCCGATCGCGCCGACGGTGTTCACCGCCGCGCCGGGCGCGGCCTGGCAGGACAACCTGCGCGCCGTCGGAGCCGCCACCGGCCGCGGCGCCGCGGCGGACGGGCTGGTCACCGGCTTCTCGCAGCGGGCGACCGACGTCGGCGCGCGGCACGACGCCTCCCACTATCAGGCGTCGATCGTGCAGCTGACGGCCAGCACCATCCGGGTCTACGGCGCCAACAACTTCCCGGCCAGCGTGCTCGGCGCGGTCGGCGTCGACCGGCCCGCCTCGCAGCGGTTCACCGACAAGCCCTACATCGAGATCGGCGCTTCCGACGCGGACCTGGCGAAGAATCCGGATCTCTCGATCGCCGACGCCGACGTGGTGTACCTGTCCTGCGCCACCCCGGCCGCTGCCGATCGGGCCGCGACGATCCTGGACAGCAACCCGTGGCGCAAGCTGTCGGCCAACCACGACAACCGGGTCTACGTCGTCAACGACGAGATCTGGCAAACCGGCGAGGGCCTGATCGCGGCCCGCGGCATCGTCGACGACCTGCGCCTGGTGAACGCCCCGATCAACTGACCACGACCGGCCGGTACGCACTCGTCGCCATAAGGTGATATTCGCCGCCTCGGATGGCGGAAGAACTTTTACCCTAGCTAAACTTCTTGAAGACGTATCGAATCGAAGAGGGACTTTTCATGAGCACAGTTTCGGCGTACGCGGCCACCTCGCCGACGGCACCGTTGACCAAGACAACCATCGAGCGGCGCGAGCCGGGTCCGCACGACGTGGCGATCGACATCAAGTTCGCCGGAATCTGCCACTCCGACATCCACACGGCCAAAGGCGAATGGGGAACACCGAGTTACCCGCTGGTCGTCGGCCACGAGATCGCCGGCGTCGTGACCGCGGTGGGCTCCGCGGTCACCAAGCACAAGGTGGGCGACCACGTCGGGGTGGGCTGCATGGTGAACTCCTGCGGTCAGTGCCGCAGTTGTCAGGCCGGCCTGGAGCAGTACTGCAGCCGGGGCACGATCTTCACCTACAACGCCACCGACAAGGACGGCACGATCACCCAGGGCGGCTACAGCCAGGCGATCGTCGTCGACGAGAACTTCGTCCTGCACATCCCCGATTCGCTGCCGTTGGACAAGGCGGCGCCGCTGCTGTGCGCGGGCATCACGCTGTTCTCGCCGCTGCGGCACTGGAAGGCCGGCCCGGACACGCGCCTGGCGATCATCGGCCTGGGCGGGCTGGGCCACATGGGTGTCAAGCTCGGGGCGGCGATGGGCGCCGAGGTGACGGTCCTGTCGCAATCGCTGAAGAAGATGGAAGACGGTCTGCGACTCGGCGCCAAGCACTACTACGCCACCGCCGAGCGCGAGACCTTCAAGGAGCTGCGCAACAGCTTCGACCTGATCCTGAACACCGTCTCGGCGAACCTGAACCTCAACGATTATCTCAGTCTGCTCGACGTCGACGGCACGCTCGTTGAATTGGGCATTCCCGAGCACCCCATGGAGGTGGGCGCGTTCTCGCTGGCGCTGGCGCGCCGCAGCCTGTCCGGGTCGAACATCGGCGGCATCGCCGAAACCCAGGAGATGCTGGACTTCTGCGCCGAGCACAACGTGACGCCGGAAATCGAGCTGATCGAGCCCGACTACATCAACGAAGCCTACGAGCGCGTCCTGGCCAGCGACGTGCGCTACCGCTTCGTCATCGACATCTCAAAGCTGTAGGGCGTCGGGAAGCTGACGGGCCCTACAGCGCGACGCCCGGCGCGTTCTCGGAAGCAGCACTGCGCGCGGCGATTTCGGCGGCCTCTCCCCATTCGTCGCCGGGGATGACCTCGCTGACGTCGATGCCGGCCAGCGGCCACCCGACGGCCGCCAGGGTGGACGCCACCCGGATGATGTTTTCCGGCCCGGCGTCGTAGTGCGTCATGTCGGAGATGAAATGGGCGATCTCGTCGCGCTCGATCACGCCGTCGGCGATCGCCGGGGATCCGTCCGCGGTGATGTTGCGCACCACCTCGGCGATCTGCTCCTCGGTCAGCGGGGTGCTGCGCAGCAGCGCCAGCAGCGGCACCCGGTCGGGCCCGGGGACGCCCTCGGGGTAGCCGGCGCGCAGCCAGCGAAGTACCGAACGGCAGAAGTTGGCGGTGGCAGAGGCGGCGGTATTCGTCACCCCACCAGTGTCAGGGCTGTCGTGTCGCCCGCGCCAGCGGGTGAAAAGCGGCGCGCGCACAATTCATACGCCGTTCATTACCCGAACATGTCCGCTACCAAAGCGCGCGGCGGACGGATCCACAGCGGCAGTCACGAAACGAACCATGGCGTCCCTGCGACGGCCGATATGCGAAACTGCGCGGCCGGAGGGGCGATGGCCTTCGGAGCGACGCGACGATTGGGTATGCAGGACTTGTACGAGCAATTGCTGGTTCAGCCGTAATCGTCTGGGAGACAAGTGCAACTCGATGTAATCGCCACCGCAATGACCGCGACGGGCGCGCCGCTGATCGTCTCCGGGATACTCGGGGTCGGCGAGATCGCGGTCGGCGCCTATCAGCACCAGCGGACAAACAGAGTGGCCGGAAACCTCAACATGATTGCCGGGGGCCTGGGACTGCTGGCCACGATCGGCGCGACGACAGGACAGCTCGAAATCGCCCTTCCCGCAGCAATATTGGGCGGCGCAGCTGTCGGCATCAATCTCGTTAACCAGACCCGCCAGCAGCACCGGCAGAGCGCATAGCCGTCGGGCCGCGGGCTCATATCGGCTGGCCGGCGCCTCATTCGCCGGCGGTTGGAGCGTCACTTCCCGTGGATGAGGGCTCCGTGGACTCCACGTCGGAGCCCTCTTCGTCGTCGGTGGCTTGGGGCGGTTGTTCGTCGCCCTCTGGCGGCGGCTGTTCGGCGGTGGTCACGTGGCTCTCCCGTCCAGAAACGATTTCGCGTGCCAGATACCCGGGCGGGCCACGCGGGAAACTGAGCGCTGCGGTCGAACCGGCCAGCAGTCCCGGCCCTCGTCCTCGCGTCGAGGAACGTGCATGCGAACGCCACTGCAGATCTAGCCGACGTGCCG
>NZ_LZKY01000029.1:0-37167 GCF_001673055.1 Mycobacterium sp. 1245801.1 | reverse complement strand
TGAACGAGTGCGGTCATGAATGATCCTCGCGGGGGCTAGATTTCGACCAGGCCGATGTCGACGAACACCGTGCCGCTCAGGCCGTCCGGTGCGGCGAGGAAAACCTCGAGCACGGTGTCGGCGAGCAGGTCTTCGACGACCCGCAGCGGCACGTGTACGGCGGCTTTGGCGCCGATCGGGAAGTAGCGCATCGGGGCGCCGTCGCGCATCACCACGACGGTGATCAGCTCCTCGGTGCTGTTGCCGCCGCGGAAATACACCGGCTGGGCGATCGCGCCCGCCGGCACCAGGTAGCGCATCGACGCGTCGAGCGGCACCGGGGCGTCGTAGCCTTTGCCGTCGAACGCGAAGGCGCCCTGCAGGAATCGGGGCGTGCTGTCGTCACCCATATGTGTCAATCTCCTTCCCTGGAAACGATCGGCCCGGCGTGAATTGCGGACACGGCGACCGCACATACCTTGAACGACGGCATGCGGGACTGCGGGTCGAGCGCCGGATTGGTTAGCCGGTTGATACATCCCGCGCCGCCCCAGTGAAACGGTGCGAAGACGGTGTCGGGCCGAATGCTGTCGTCCAGGCGGGCTCTCATCACGACCTCACCCCGGCGCGTGCTGAGGCGGACCTTGTCGCCGTCAGCGATTCCGATCCGTCGACCCAGTGCGGGATGCAACTCGGCCACCGGTTCGGATTCGTCATCGGAAAGTTGTGCCACGCGCCGGGTTTGGGTCCCGGATTGGTATTGGCGCAACACTCGCCCGGTCGTCAGGTAGTACGGGTAGTCGTCATCGGGCAGTTCGGCGGCGGCGCGTTGTTCGGTCGCGTGGAAGCGGGCCCTGCGGTCGGGCGTGGGGAAGTCCTCGACGAACAGTCGCGGCGTGTCGGGGTACAGCGCTGACGGGCAAGGCCAGAACACCCCGTCGTGGGCCTCGATCCGTTCATAGCTGATTCCTCTGTAGTCGGCCTTACCGCCCTGACTTGCCCGACGCAGTTCCTCGAACACCTCCTGGGGTTCGGCCGAAAAGCCTTGTGCCCCCAGTCGTTTTGCCAGATCGGTCATCACGTCCAGATCGGAGCGCACCTCCCCGGGCGGCGAAACCGCCGCCCGACGCAGGATCACCCGCCCTTCCAGGTTCGTCATGGTGCCCGACTCCTCAGCCCACTGCGTGGTGGGCAGCACCACGTCGGCCAGCGCGGCGGTCTCGGACAGGAAAATGTCAGACACCACGAGAAAGTCCAGCTCCGCCAGCTTTTCGGCGACGTACGTCGAGTTCGGTGCGGACACCGCGATGTTGGACGCCAGCACCCACAACGCCCGTACGCCACCGGGATTGCCGATGCCGCTGAGCATCTCGTATGCCGACCGGCCCGAGGACGGCAGGTCGGCGGGGTTGATGCCCCATACCTGCGCCACGTGGGCCCGAGCGACAGGATCGTCCAGCTTGCGATAACCCGGTAGCTGGTCGCACTTCTGCCCGTGTTCGCGACCGCCCTGCCCATTGCCCTGTCCCGTGATGGTGGCGAAACCGCTGTATTGACGGCCTGGCAGCCCCAGTGCCAGGGCGAGATTGATGAACGCCTGCGCCGTGTCGGTGCCGGAACTGTGCTGCTCGGCCCCCCGAGCGGTGAGGATCATCGCGCGACCGGCGTTGGCGAGCAGCCGGGCCGCCGCCACGATGTCGTTCTCGGGCACGCCCGTGATGCGCTCCACCCGGTCCGGCCAGTACAGGCGCACGGCGCGGCGCACCGCCTCGAATCCCGTGGTGCGTTCGCAGACGTATTTCTCGTCGATAAGACCCTCGCGGGCAACGACATTGAGCATGCCGTTGGCCAGGGCCAAGTCCGTGCCCGGGACCGGTTGCAGGTGCAGGTCGGCACGAGCAGCGGTCAAAGTGCGCCGAGGATCCACCACGATGTGCTTGGCACCCCGTGCCCGTCCCTGTTCGAAGAACTGCATCGCCGGCGGCATCGTCTCGGCGGGATTGCTGCCGACCAGCAGGACCACGTCGGCTCCGGCGATGTCAGCCAGTGGGAACGGCAGTCCCCGGTCGATACCGAACGATCGGTTCGTTGCGGCGGCCGCGGACGACATGCAGAAGCGGCCGTTGTAGTCGATCGCCGAGGTGCGCAGCGCCACGCGCGCGAACTTGCCCAGCTGATAAGCCTTCTCGTTGGTCAGGCCGCCACCGCCGAAGCAGCCCGCGGCGTCCGGCCCGTGCCGGCGCTGAGCGTCTTGGAATGCCGCGACGACTTTTTCGAGTGCCTCGTTCCAGGTGGCGGGGCGCAGCGGTGAGCCGCGTCCGTCGCGAACCAGTGGGCGCGTCAGACGTTCCGGATGGCCCAGCAGGTCAGCGGCCGTCCAGCCTTTGGCGCACAACCCGCCACGATTGGTCGGAAAGTCGTTTTGTGGCGCGAGCGCCACCTGACCCCCCGAGGTGTCCAGGGTGATCCCGCACTGCAGGGAGCAGTAAGGGCAGTGTGTTTTCGTCGGCGCCGACGCCATCGGCGATCACCGCTTCGCTGTGGGGGCGCCACGGATCCGGCCGGCCCCGCAATGTAGACCTTTCATGTCGCCTCCCGATCGGCCCTTCGCTGCCGAAGCTACGTGGGGCGTGTTTCGGAGGTATTTCGGTTGATTGTCCGGGCGACTACCGCTGCCTCACCGTCGGTGTCCGAACAAGAATGCGTCCAGCAGCTCGTTGACCCGCGCGGGCTCTTCGAGCGCCGCCAGGTGCGCGACCCGGTCGAGCACGGCGAAGGACGCGCCGGGGATCGAGTCGGCCATGGCGCGGGTTTCTGCCACCGGGAAGGTGGCGTCTTCCGCGCCGGCGACCACCAGCACCGGGGCGGTGACCCCGGCCAGCAGGGCGTGCTGGTCGGGCCGGGCGGACACCACGCTGCGCACCGCCCAGCGCACCGAATCGGTGTTCACCGACTGCACGGCTGCCTGCACGGTCGCCACCACGTCCGGGCGGGTGCGCAGCGTCGTCGGGCCCAAGAATGCGCGGACGGCCGAGCGGGTCAGCGGCGGCCGGATGCCGCCCAGCAACCTCGCCAACCGGAGCATGGCGGCGTACTGAATCTTTTGCGCAACAGGGGCTTTCGAGGCCGTGCAGTTCATCAGCACCGCGCGGTCGAGGCGGTCGGGGTAGCGGGCGGCGAAGGTGCCGCCGATCATGCCGCCCCATGAGTTGCCGACGAAGTGGGCCCTGTCGAGGTCGAGCCCGTCCAGCAACTCGACGACGCAGCGGGCGCAATCGGTGAAGTCGAACATCGCGCGCAGCGGCGCACTGCCGCCGTGGCCGGGTGGATCGATGAGCACCAGCCGATGGCTGTCGCCGAAGCGCGCGGCCTGGCCGGCCCATAGGTCGCCCGTCATCAACAGGCTGGGCCACATCAGGACCGCGGGCCCGGTGCCCGCGCTGACCTGGACGTGCAGCGTTCCGAGAACCGTGTCGACGAACCGCGAAGCCAGCCGGGGGTTATTGGCGGTCACGCTGCCTCCTGACGTCCAATCGTGCGCGGCAGATGCCACACAGCCGTCCTGATGATTTTCCGCGTCGGTGATACTGATGCGGTGACGAACAACGATGTTCATCCTGACCTGCAACGATTTATCCGCATCGCCCCACGCCGGCTCGTGGGTCCCCGGACCCTGCCGCTCATGCGGGCGGGGATCGCGTGGCGGGGACGCCTCGGCAAGCCCGTGGCCGGGGTCGAGGTGGTCACCCTGGATTCGGGGGCCGGCGTTCGGCTGTTCCGGCCCGCCGGGGTCACCGAAACCACGCCCGCGCTGTTGTGGATCCACGGCGGCGGATACGTGATCGGCACCGCCCAGCAGGATGACCAGCTCTGCAGCGGCTTCAGCAGGCGGCTGGGCATCACCGTCGCATCGGTGGAATACCGCCTGGCGCCCGAACATCCGTATCCCACGCCGCTGGAAGACTGCTATTCGGCGCTGACCTGGCTGGCCGGGCTGCCCTCGGTGGACCGCTACCGCATCGCCATCGGCGGCGCCAGCGCCGGCGGCGGCCTCGCGGCGGCCCTGGCCCTGCTGGCCCGCGACCGTGCCGAGCTCAGCCCGGCATTTCAGCTGCTGACCTATCCCATGCTCGACGACCGCAGTTCGGCCACCGCACCCCGGGCGCACTACCGGCTGTGGGACAACCGCAGCAACAAGTTCGGCTGGGCGGCCTATCTCGGCAACGCCGACCCCGCGGTGGCCGTCCCCGGCCGCCGCGACGACCTCAGCGGATTGCCGCCGGCCTGGATCGGGGTGGGCACGCACGACCTGTTCCACGACGAAGACCTCGCCTACGCCGAGCGCCTGACCGCCGCGGGGGTGCCGTGCCAGGTCGAAACCATTCCGGGCGCCTTCCACGGCTTCGACCTGGTGTTGCCGAAAGCCCAAGTGTCGCGGCGGTTTTTCGACAGCCAATGCAACAGTCTGCGCGCCGCGCTCAGCCCGGCCACCTGACAGCACCTCACATCGCGAAGTAGATCAGCTCACCGCCGATGACGGTCGCCGCCACCAGGCCGGCGTCCAGGGCGGCCAGCGCCGTCTGCGGCGGTTCGTTGAGCACACACAGGTCGCCCGGCTGCCCGATGTCCACGGTGCGCGGCCGGCCCGGCTGATCGGCCCGGCCCAGGAACATCGTCAAAGCCTCTCGCGCCGAGACGCATTCGCGCGGGCCCAGGACGGCGCCCTGAACCGTGGTGCGGTGCACCGCGGCGCGCATCGCCGTCCAGGGATCGCCGTGGCCGAACGGCATGTCGGTGGACAGCGCGACCGGCACCCGCGCCTTGCGCAGGGATGCGACACGCCACAGCTGATCGTGTTCGGCGGCGGGGACCTCGGCGAGGTATTGGTCGCCACGCTCGGCGACGAAGTTGGGCTGCGTCACCACCGTGACCCCGAGCTCGGCGAGGTCGGCCAGATTGTCGTCGGGCACCACCGCGGCGTGTTCGATGCGGTCCCGCGGGTGGCCGCCCGCCTCGCGCAGGGCCGCGATGGTCACCACCAGCTGGGCGGCGGTCACGCAGTGCACGGCGACGGGCCGGCCGCTATCGTGCTGGTGCGTAACCCATTCCGTGAGCGCCTCGAGGTCCAGGCTGTCGTCGTGCAGGATCTTCTTGCCCGGTGACAGGAAGCTCAGCCGGGGCCGGAACTCGCCTCGCCGGTGCGCCTCCGTCAGCGACGCCATGTCGTCGGCGTCCAGGTCCGGGGTGGCGTCGGTGACGCCGGTGACACCGGTCGCGGTGATCCGGCGGCTCAGTTCGGCCAGATCGGTTTCGCGCCGCTGCAGGGCCAGCGACCAGCCGCGGTCGGCGCTGCGCAGCCGACCGTCGGGATGCTCGGACAGGCCGACCCGGCCCAGCGCTTCGGAATTGAGGATCCACAGCGCCCCGCTGCGGTGCTGGATGCGCACCGGAATGTGGGGAACGATGGCGTCCAGCGTACCCCGATCGAGTTCTCCGGCCACCGAATCGTGGTAGCCGACAGCGCGAATCCAGCCGTCGGGGCCCGGTGTGGCGTTGGTCAGCAATTGGGTGAGCTCGGTTTCGGTGCTGACCCCGGGCGGCCCGACGAGAAACGAATCCTGCGCCGAGGCCGCCGAGCGCAGGTGCACGTGGTGGTCGTGCAGGCCGGGCAGGACGGTGCCGCCGCGGGCGTACAGCACGCCCTCCCCCGGGCGCGCCACCAGGCCCCCACCCGGCGGCGCGATCTCTTCGATCAGCGCGCCCACCCGGATGTCCGCTGTCCTCCCGTCCAGCAAGGTGGCCCGCTGAATTAGCATGGTAGGCAACGCCTTTGGTCGACCAGGCGCCGCACCGCCTCGTTGTCGGCGCCCAGTCCGGACGCCGGCGGTGCTGCCGGTGGGGCCGACGGCGCCGACACGGGTGCGCCCGATGCCGAGGGCCCGGTCGGTAGCGCCGCGTAGGTCGCGGCGACCCCGGCCATGCAGATGCGGATCAACTCGCCGCCGCCGCGGCCCAGGGCTTCGGCCACCGCCAGGGCCGCCTCCAGCCCGGTCAGCGGGTCGGCGATGGCGTCGCCGCAGAACACCGGCCCGTCGGCGCCGGTGCCGACCAGCCCACCGGCCACCGCGGTGTCGTCGCCGAATCCCGGTCTGTGGCCGTCGTATCCGGTGATTTGCAGCCAGATTCGGCCGGCGCGCGCCGTGATGTCCTCGGGCCCGAGCCCCCGGCGCGCCAGTGTCGCGGGGCGCGAGCCCTCGATGACGATGTCGCTGGCGGCCAGCAGTTCCCGCAGTTCGTCGGCCTGGGTGTCGAAATCGATTCCATAGCAGAGCTTTTGGCCGTTGATCCAGTCGAAAAAGGCCGGGTTCCCGGCCCGGGTGCCGTCGGGACGTCGCGGGCTTTCGACCTTGACGACGGTCGCACCGGCACGCGCGAGCAGGCCCGCGCACAAAGGACCCGCCCACATCGAGGACAGGTCGGCCACCAGCAGCCCCTGCGGGCCGCGCGGCGCCAACCGCGATCCCTGGACGCGGATCCGCGGCGGCGCGGGCGCCGCCTCGCCCAGGCCCGCCACCGGAATGTCGAGCAGCCCCGCGCGTTCGACGATCTCGGCCACCGGGCGGGTGCCCGCCCAGCGCTGCAACACCGGCCACGGGTCGGCGGGCATGTCGTCGGCCTGCAGCAGCGCCGGGACGGCGTCGAGGTCGTCGGCGCGCGACAGAGTCAGCGCGCACCAGCCATCCCGGGCGGCGAGCAGCCGCGTGGCGCCGCCCGGTGACACCCGCCCGGCGCGGCTCAAGCCCAGCAACGCCGCCCGCCCCGTCAGCACGCTCGGCGCATCGACACCGACGCCCAGCCTGTCGCCGATGGCCGCCGCGACCTCGTCGGCGCGGGTCAGCAGGTTGGCGCGGGAGAAGTCGGCGGGACCGTCGGGCAGGCCGGTCAAATAGGCCAGCCCGCTACTTCCCCACTTGGTGGCGGCCGAGCTCACGTCCCCATTGTGCGCGTGGCGCACGTCGGCCTCAGAACTGCAGCGCGTGAAACCGCCAGTCCAGCACCGGACGGTCCGGCTCGGCCGCGGTGTCGCTGACCGCATAGACCAGCGAACGCAGCCCCAGCACGCCCCCGTGCCCGGTGGGCTCGGCCGATTCGACGTGCAGTTCGCTGTAGAGGGTGTCGCCCTCGTGCACCGGCCCGGTGTGATCGCAGGATTGCCAGTTCAACACCGTCACCAGATTGGGCAGTAACCTGCTGGCCTGCGCCAAGGCCAGCCCGATGGTATGCCCGCCGTACACCAGCCGACGCCCACCGACTCGCGAATCATGGTGTGTGGCAGCGATATTCAAGGTCAGCCGGGCGAGCTCGGGTGCACTGCTCACCACGTCGGCGGTGCTGTGTAGCACCGAACCCGCCAGGCCGGCGTCGAAGTGCGGACCGGGCGCCTTGTTGCGGAACACCTCGCCGTCCCATTGCGCGGTCGGATCGTGGGCCGGGCCGGGCACGTCGGCGCCGATGCCGGACAGATCGTCGTGCGGCCCGTCCTCGGGCTGCCAATCCGGGCCGGCGGGCAGCATGCCGCAGCGGTAGAAGTCGAGCACCAATTGATCGGCCTGGTCGATGGTGATCATCCGCAGCGCCGCCAGCCCCGTCGGCGCCCGCCCCGGCTTGGGCGAATTCGCCCGCAGCCCAACCACTTCGGTGCGGGTGTAGAGGGAATCACCGATCACCGGGAAACGGTGAAACACCAGGCCCCGATAGAACAGGTTGGCCTTGACCCGCTGGGTCACCAGCGTCGACTGCCCGATCGCCACGTCGCACACCAGCCCCGGATGGGCCAGCGGCGCCGGCAGGCCCGTCACCGCCGCACACAGGTCGGCGTCCAGCGCCAACCGCAGCCGGTCGCCGACGATCGCCTGGTGGGCCCCCGCCAACCCGGACGACAGCGTCATCGACGGCGCCCAGTCGAACACCTGCCCCACCGAGAGGTCGTCGAAGTACGGCCCGCCCTCGCGGATTGCCGCATACCCGTCACTCGTCACAACGCCCCATGCTGGCAGGCTGTGGAATCGAGGGTCAATTCGGATCAAACCCCCAACGTCGACTTGCTGACGTCAATTCGTACGGTTTTGCCCATCAAGTCGACGTTCGGCGCAATCGGTTAGGTGATCACAGGTGAACGACGAAGAAGAGATGCTGGTCGTCACGGTGCGGGCGTTCATCGACCGCGACGTCAAACCGAGCATCCGCGAGTTCGAGCACGCCAACACCTACCCCGAGGCGTGGATCGAGCAGATGAAGCGGATCGGGATCTACGGTCTGGCCGTTCCGGAGGAATACGGCGGGTCGCCGGTCTCCATGCCGTGCTACGTGCGAGTCACCGAGGAATTGGCGCGCGGCTGGATGAGCCTGGCCGGTGCGATGGGCGGCCACACCGTGGTGGCCAAGCTGCTGACTCTGTTCGGCACCGAGGAGCAGAAGCGGAGCTACCTGCCGCGGATGGCCAGTGGCGAGGTGCGCGCCACCATGGCGCTGACCGAACCCGGCGGCGGCTCGGATCTGCAGAACATGACCACCACCGCGCTTCCCGCGGCTCCCGACGACGCCGATCACCTGGTGATCAACGGATCCAAGACCTGGATCAGCAACGCGCGCCGTTCCGGGCTGATCGCGCTGCTATGCAAGACCGACCCGGACGCCACGCCCCGCCACAAGGGCATCTCGATCGTGCTCGTCGAGCACGGGCCGGGCCTTACGGTGTCGCGGGACCTGCCGAAGCTGGGTTACAAGGGCGTCGAGTCGTGCGAGCTGTCGTTCGACGACTTCCGGGTGCCCCGCTCGGCGATACTGGGCGACGTTGCCGGCGAAGGCTTTTCACAGATGATGAAGGGGCTCGAGACCGGACGCATCCAGGTGGCCTCCCGCGCCTTGGGCGTCGCCACCGCCGCGCTCGAAGATGCGCTGGCCTACGCCCAGCAGCGCGAGAGCTTCGGCCAACCCATCTGGCAGCACCAGTCGATCGGCAACTACCTGGCCGACATGGCGACCAAACTCACCGCGGCCCGCCAGCTCACCCGGTACGCCGCCGAGCGCTACGACAGCGGCGAACGCTGCGACATGGAAGCCGGGATGGCCAAACTGTTCGCCTCCGAGGTCGCCATGGAGATCGCCCTGAACGCGGTGCGAATCCACGGCGGCTACGGCTATTCCACCGAATACGACGTGGAACGCTACTTCCGGGACGCGCCGCTGATGATCGTCGGCGAAGGCACCAACGAGATCCAGCGCAACGTGATCGCCCGCCAGCTGGTGACGCGGGGCGGGATCTGATCCGGCCCGCAAATCTCACGGACCGGAGCAAAGTTTGGGAGTATATTTGCCTGACTTCTCCGGCCGGCAAACCGGAACGGCAGTAAAGCTGTTCGCCAACCGAGGGAACCACAGGGAAAGGCAGCCGCCATGAGTTATCCTCCCGTGCCGCCCGGAGGTTCGCCAGAATGGCCGGGGCAGCGACCGGAATGGCAAGGCCAGCAACCGGAATGGCAGGCTCAGCAGCCGCCCGGGTGGCAGGGCCAGCCTCCGCCGGCCGGATGGCCGGCACCCCAGCCGGGATGGCAGGAGCCCGAGAATTATCTGGTTTGGGCGATCCTGGTCACGGTGCTGTGCTGCCTGCCGTTCGGAATCGTGTCCATCGTCCACTCCACTAAGGTGTCCGGGCTGTGGGCCCAGGGCCGCTACGCCGAGGCCCAGGAGGCGTCCAACAACGCCAAGAAGTGGGCCATCATCGGCGCGGTCGTGGGTGCCGTCGCGGCGGTGATCGGTGTGGTGCTGTGGTTCGCCATGTTCGCGGCGATCGTGTCGTCCATCCCGTCCACGACCACCACCACCTATTCGAGTTTCTGAACCTCGTCAACCAACCCCCATTCCAGCGCGGTCGGCACGCCGACGGTGCGCCCGGACAACACGAGATACGCTGTGCGCCAACGGCCTATCCGCCGTGTGACGCTGACTGTGCCGCCGGCGCCGGGAAGCAGTCCCAGCGCCAATTCGGGTAGCCCGAACACCGCGTCGTCGCGGGCGGTGACCCACCCGCAGAACGCCGCCATCTCCAGTCCGCTGCCCATCACCCGGCCGTGCACCTCGGCCCGGCACGCCCGGCCGAGCCTGGCCGCCAGCGCGTCGAGCGCCAGGGCCGGGCTGTAGCGGGTACGGGCCAGGTGCGCACTCGCCGGGTCGGAGAACGTGCCGAACTCGGCGAGGTCGCCGCCGCTGCAGAACGACGGGCCGTTGCCGCTCAACACGACGCCGGTGACCGACGGATCCAGCTGCGCGACGGCCAGGGCCTCCAACAGCGCCGCGCGCGCATCGGTGGAGAACGCGTTGTGCCGCTGGGGCCGGTTGAACGCGATGCGCACGACGTCGCCGTCGCGCGTCACCCGCACCGGGTCGGCGATCTCGGGGACGCGTGCCGGGCCCCGCTCCCTCAGCCACCGCGCGAACTCCGGGCCGGCCTGCAGGGTCGAGTACGCCAACGACTCGGTCGTCACTCCGGACAGCGTCGGGCCCAGTGGGTCCACCGCGCGCAGGACGTCGTCACAGACCGCACTGGCGTGCGGCCACCGATCGCAGCGTGCCGTCAGTTCGTCCACCGTCGCCGACAGCGAGTCGACGGTGACCACCCGCCGGTCGGCGCAGGGATCTTCGGTCAGCGTGAAAGTTGCCGCCGCAAGCCAGGATTCGGCCGCATCGATGTCAGCGGCCGAGCCGACGGCGACGATCACCCCGGGCGGCGACCCCGGGCCGTCGTGCGGCGCACTCGACAGGTCGACCACCCGGAGCATGACTCACACCGAGTACTTCTCGATCAGCCCATTCTTGTAGAGCTTGCCGGTGTCGGTGCGCGGCAGCTGCGCTTCGAAGGCGATCGATCGCGGGCATTTGTAGTGCGCCAAGCGGTCTCGCAGCCACGCGGTCAGCTCGTCGGCGAATTCGTCGGTGGCATCGGCCGCGTCGACGGTCTGCACGGCCGCCACCACCCGCTGGCCCATCTCGTCGTCGGGCACCCCGAACACCGCGGCGTCCAACACCTTCGGGTGGGTGACCAGAAGGTTCTCGGCTTCCTGCGGGTAGATGTTCACCCCGCCGGAGATGATCATGTGGTGGCGCCGGTCGGTCAGGTATAGGTAGCCCTCGTCGTCCAGGTAGCCGATGTCCCCGACGGTGGCCCAGCCGTGCTTGTCGCGCGATGAGGCGGTTTTGGTTGGGTCGTTGAGGTATTCGAACGAGTACCCACCCTCGAAGTAGATCTCGCCGGCCTGTCCTGGCGGCAGCTCGTTGCCGTGCTCGTCGAGAATGTGCACGGCGCCGCCCATGGGTTTGCCGACCGAGCCCGGATGGGCCAGCCAGTCTTCGGCGGTGATCAGCGTCGATCCGTGCGCCTCGGAGGACGCGTAGTACTCGTCGATGATCGGCCCCCACCAGTCGATCATCTGCTTCTTGATCTCCACCGGGCACGGGGCCGCCGCGTGCATCACCCGCTGCAGGCTGGACAGGTCGTACGAATGACGCACCTGCTCAGGCAGTTTCAGCATGCGGGTGAACATCGCCGGCACGAATTGGCCGTGCGTGACCCGGTGGCGCGCGATGACGTCCAGGCAGCCTTCGGCGTCGAACTTCTCCATGACGACCGTGGTGATGCCGCCGGCCTGCGCGCTCATCGACCACACCGACGGCGCCGTGTGGTACAGCGGCGCCGGGCTGAGGTACACCGAATCGGGCGTCATCCAGAAACTGACCAGCGCCGACATCATGCCGGGCGCCTCGGCCGGTGGCACGTGCGGCAATTCGCGTTTGATGCCCTTGGGCCGGCCGGTGGTGCCCGACGAGTACTGCAGCAGGTCGCCCTCGATCTCGTCCTCGATCGGGGTATCGGGCAGTCCGGCAACGCATTCCGGGTAGCGCTCCCAATTCGGCAGGTCGCCATCGGCGATCAGCAGCAGCTCGGGCAGTCCGCCGGGGAGGTGCTCGGCCAGGCCGGCAAGCGTGTCGCGCAGCGCCGCCGAGCCGATGATGGCTTTGGCGCTGCTGTTGTCGATGATGTAGGCCGCCTCTGCCGCGGTCAGGTGGGTGTTGATCGGCACGTAGTACAAACCGCTGCGACGAGCCGCCCACATCACCGCGTGGATGTGCTCGTTGTTCTCCATCAGGATGGCGACCGTGTCGCCCTCGCGCAGGCCCGCCTGGCGGAACCGGTGCGCCAGGCGATTGGCTCGCGCTTCGAGGTCGTCGAAGGTGATGACCGTCCCGGACGGGTACAGGATGACAGCAGGTTTGTCGGCGCCGATATACGGGCGGATCTGCATGCGCAGACTGTACCGCCGCCAAACTTGACGGGTGTTAAGTGGTCGGCGGCCGCGGCGCCACCCCCGCTCCAGCAAAGCGATTCGCGGCGCCGGCCGACGCCCTCGCGGCGCCGTCGCGATGCGCGCGTCCGGTCATTTTGGGCGCCGGCCGCCGCCCGCGGGAAAGTCGCCGCCGATAACGCAGTTAAGTACAATGCCGTTGGCCGTGGAAGTTAGCCTTGGCGGGTACGCCACTTCGCACCGGAGGTGCGCATGACCGCCGAGCAGGCATCCGAGCCCGCGGCATGCGCCGCTGCCCCGCCGGCCCCCGCGGTCGCGCCGTCCGACTACGTCGACGGCATGGAGCGCCTGGTGCATGCGGTTCAGGAGCTCTCGCTGGCGCGCACCCTGCCCGCCATCCAGCGGATCGTGCGCACCCGGGCCCGGGAGCTCACCGGGTGTGACGGAGCCACGTTCGTGCTGCGGGACGACGACCGGTGCTACTACGCCGACGAGGATGCGATCGCCCCGCTGTGGAAGGGCAGCCGCTTACCGATCAGGTCCTGCATCAGCGGGTGGGCGATGCTCAACCGCGACGCGGCGGTCATCCCGGACATCTACCGCGACTCGCGCATCCCGCACACCTTGTACCGCCCCACCTTCGTCAAGAGCCTGGTGATGGTGCCGATCCGCAAGCTCGATCCGATCGGCGCGATCGGAAATTACTGGGCCGCCCCGCATCAGCCGTCCGAACACGAGGTGCACCTGCTGCAGGCCCTGGCCGACTCGACCTCGATCGCCATGGAGAACGTCCAGCTGTACTCCGAACTGGAACAGCGGGTGCGCGATCGCACCGCCGCGCTGGAGCGCGCCAACGAGGAGATCCGCCGGCTGTCGGTGACCGACGAGCTGACCGGGCTGAACAATCGTCGCGGCTTCTACCTGCTGGCCGAGCAGAAACTCCGTGGGGCCCACCACCTCGGCCACAACTGCGTGCTCGCCTTCCTCGACGTCGACGGCCTCAAGAAGGTCAACGACGAGCAGGGCCACGAGGTGGGCGACAAACTGCTCAGGGACGTCGCCCATGTGCTGCGGACGATTCGCCGCGAGTCCGACATCCTGGCCCGCATCGGGGGCGACGAATTCTGCGTGATGGTCACCGAGAACGGCGACGGCACAACGTCACTCGAGGAGCGACTCGCCGCGGCGTTCGGGAATTTCAACAAGACCGGGGATCGGCCCTACCGGGTGTCGGCCAGCATCGGGCTGGTGCGCGCACCGGTCTCCGACACCGCCGGCGTGGACGAACTACTGGCCCGCGCCGACGAGCTGATGTACGCGGAAAAGAAGGCCAGCCCCGATTCGCGTTTGGCGGGCTGATCGGTCAGCCCCCACCCGAGGGTGGGTCAGCCGGCTTCGGACAGCCGCTGCTTGAGGGCCTCGAACTCGTCGCGGACGCCGGTGGGCAGCTTGTCGCCGACGAACTCGAACCACTCCTCGATCAGGGGCAGTTCCTCGCGCCATTCGGCCGGGTCGACCGCCAGCGCCTTGGCCACGTCGCCGCCCTCGACGTCCAGGCCGTCGAGGTCCAGGTCGTCGGCCGTCGGCACGATGCCGATCGGGGTGTCCTGGCCGCCGGCCTGATGCTCGATGCGGTCCACGACCCACTTGAGCACCCGGCTGTTCTCGCCGAAGCCCGGCCACAGGAAGCCGCCGTCGGAGTCGCGGCGGAACCAGTTGACGAAGAACACCTTGGGCAGCTTGGACTCGTCGGAGTTCTTGCCCAGGTCGATCCAGTGCTGGAAGTAGTCACCGACGTGGTAGCCCAGGAACGGCAGCATGGCCATCGGGTCGCGGCGCACGGTGCCGACCTTGCCCTCGGCGGCGGCGGTCTGCTCGCTGCCCATGGTGGCCCCCATAAACACGCCGTGCTGCCAGTCGCGGGCCTGGGTCACCAGCGGGACCGTGGTCTTGCGGCGGGCGCCGAACAGGATGCCGGAGATCGGCACGCCCTGCGGGTCGTCCCACTCGGGCGCCAGGATGGGGCACTGCGACATCGGGGTGCAGTAGCGCGAGTTGGGGTGGGCGGCCTTCTCGCCGGAGTCCGGCGTCCAGTCGCGGCCCTTCCAGTCGATCAGGTGCTGCGGCTCGCCCTCCAGGCCCTCCCACCACACGTCGTTGTCGTCGGTGAGCGCCACGTTGGTGAAGACGGTGTTGCCGCCCTCGATGGTGCGCATGGCGTTGGGGTTGGACTTCCAGTTCGTGCCCGGCGCGACGCCGAAGAAACCGAACTCGGGGTTGACCGCGTACAGGCGGCCGTCCTTGCCGAACCGCATCCAGGCGATGTCGTCGCCGAGCGTCTCGGCGCGCCAGCCCGGAATGGTCGGCTGCAGCATCGCCAGGTTGGTCTTACCGCACGCCGACGGGAACGCCGCGGCGAAGTAGTAAGCCTTGTTCTCGGGGGAGATGAGCTTGAGGATCAGCATGTGCTCGGCGAGCCAGCCCTCGTCGTGGGCCATCGCCGAGGCGATGCGCAGCGAGTAGCACTTCTTGCCCAGCAGGGCGTTGCCGCCGTAACCCGAGCCGTAGCTCCAGATCTCCCGGGTCTCCGGGAAGTGGGTGATGTACTTGGTGTCGTTGCACGGCCACGGCACGTCCTTCTGCCCCGGCTCCAGCGGTGCGCCCACCGAGTGCAGCGCCTTGACGAAGAACCCGTCGTCGCCGATCTTCTCCAGCGCGGCCTTGCCCATCCGGGTCATCACCTTCATCGAGATGACGACGTACTCCGAGTCGGTGATCTCCACACCCAGCTTCGGGTCGTCGGCGCCCAGCGGGCCCATGCAGAACGGCACCACCCACATGGTCCGGCCGCGCATGCAGCCCCGGTACAGCTCGGTCATCGTGGACCGCATCTCCGACGGGTCCATCCAGTTGTTGGTCGGCCCGGCGTCGATCTCACGCTCGGAACAGATGTAGGTCCGCGACTCCACCCGCGCCACGTCGGACGGGTCGGACAGCGCCAGGTAGGAGTTGGGGTGCTTCTTCTCATTGAGCTTCTTCAGCGTGCCCGCCTCGACCAGCTGGGCCGCCAGCCGGTGGAACTCCTCGTCGGAGCCGTCAGCGAAGACCACCCGATCGGGCTGGGTGAGCTCGGCGACCTCCTGCACCCATGACAGCAGGCCCTGGTGATTCGTGGGTGCTGTGTCCAAACCGGGAATGGTCGCTGAGGTCATCGAACTCTCCTGGATCTTCTGCGTATCGGGCTCGTGCTGCTCGCTATGCTCTCGCCCACACAATTAAGGAATTGGTGGCGTTAACTACAGGTTATCGTGAGGATCTTGTCGGGTGAGTCTCGGGCAGGTATAAGCCTTCTCACAACAACGATTCAGAAGGTCCCGACGGGTCGCCATCTTCGCTCCTCGAAACGGGTTTTTCGGTGTCGTCAGCGCCACCCTCTTCGGCGTGACTTTCGTCCTCTCGTATACCCGGTTCTCCCAGTTCTGCACGCACCGCCGCCAGCGCGGCCGTCACCGCCGGCATCTCCCGATCCCGCGCCGCCGCGGCCCGCGCGGCGGCCAGGGCGTGCTCGCGCAGTTCGGCGTCGATGACGCCGACGGCGGCCGACACCTGGGCGTTCTCGGCCTCGTCCTGGGCCAGCAGCCCTTTGCTCAGCACCGACTCGGCGACCAGCACGCGGGTGGCGACCAGCTCCTCGACGACCGACTGCAGCGCGGCCGTCACGTCACCCGTCCAGCGGTCCAGCAGCGACCGGTCGTGCAGCAACGCCCGGATGTTGATCACCATGTAGGTGAGCGCCAGCGAGATCGCCACGCACGCCAGGGCCGCGACGACGGCCAGCGCCGGGTTCAGCCGCGAGGCCACGCCGCTCATCAGCCGGCTCAAGGTCAGCGCCACCCCGAGTCCGAACCCGACGCCCAGCACCACCATCAGCCAGGTTTCCTGCCGGCGCGATTTCAGCGGTGGCGGCGCCGCATCGACCTTGGGCAGCTGCTCGAGCGGCGGCAGTTCCATCGGCACGTGCACCGCCTGCGCCACCTCGGCGAGCTTCAGGTCGGTGTCGTGGCTGACCTCGGCGACCACCTCCTCCAGCGCCTCGTAGGCGTCCGTCTCGAAGCCCGGCATGTTGCGCCGCGACAAACCCGCCGCGTGCTCCTGCAGTTCGGTGCGCACCGACGCGCACCGGTTGCGCGCGGAGTGCGACAGCGCCACCCGGGCCTGCTGGATCTGACCGCGCAGCGTGATGGTGCGCTCGCTTTTGGCCTGGCGCCGCTGTTGCAGGGCGGTGCTGCGCTCTTCGCGCAGCGCCTCGACCCGGGCCCGCCGGCCGGACCCCTCGACCTCGCGGTCGAACCGCCGCGCCATCGTCTCCAGCCGGGATTCCCACGCCCGCAACCTGTTTCGCCGTGCCAGATCGGGGTCGTCGAGCTGCGCCGAGACGGCCGCGACCAGGTCGTCGACGTCTGGGTCGCCCAGGTCGGGCAGGGCCGCCGCGCCCACCCAGGGCGCCCGGGCATAACGCGCCGCATGCGTCCCCAACGCGTCGCAGTTCGCGGCGACGATGTCCCGCCAGTTCAGGTGCACGTCGATCTTGGACACCACCCCGACGATCGCGTCGGTG
The DNA here is from genome assembly GCF_001673055.1 of Mycobacterium sp. 1245801.1. Lineage (NCBI taxonomy): Bacteria > Bacillati > Actinomycetota > Actinomycetes > Mycobacteriales > Mycobacteriaceae > Mycobacterium > Mycobacterium sp. 1245801.1. The sequence continues at coordinate 20,211 of NZ_LZKY01000029.1, read as the reverse complement.
TGCTCGGTCGCGGCGTCCAGCAGCGTGCAGTCGGACGGTGTCAGGTTTGCCGCCGCGGACACGACGAACACCACCGCGATCGGCACCTCGCCCGGGCCCAGATCCGCCGACTCGACGAACGTGTGCTGCGGGAGCCGCTTGCGCAGCGCATCGGCGACCGCGGTGACCCCGGCCATCCAGGGGCCGGTCACCAGCACGGCGTCGCGGCGCTGAATGGCCGGCGGGTCCAGCCCCGGCCCGGCGGCCGCCACCAGTGCGTCCACCGCGGCGACGGGATCGTCGCTCGCGTCGCCGCTCACCAGGAATCCCCCGGCAACGAGGCGCAGGACTGGGACCACAACCGCAGCGATCCCCGGGCGATGTCCGCGCCGCACGCGCGATGCAATTCGCTGGCCGAGGCGCGGCTGTAGCGCTGCCAGCGCACCGCCCGCGGCAGGTGCGCGGCCGGATCACGACGAGCGCCGCGACCCGGGTGGCCGCCCGGGTCGAGCCCGGCCGCCTCGGCCAGGTCCACGGCGGCCGCCATCCGCGCGACCACGGTGTCGTCGCGGGACAGGAACCCGCTGATGCGCTCGCCCAGCCCGCCGCCCCCGGCGGCCAGCGCCTCGAGTTCGGTGACGGCGTCGCGCACCCGCTGATAGCGCGCCGCGGCGCCCAGCACGCCGATCCTGGCCAGCACGCCGTCGACGCCGCTCATCCGGTGCAGCAGGGTCAGCACCTGGGCCGGGGTCCGACCCTGCCGGAAGGCGGCGACCGCCAGCGCGGTGCCGAACAGGTCGAGGGTCCCCAGCAGGCGGTGGCGGACGTCGGTCGGCACCGGTACGTCGGCGGCCAGGAATCCGGCGAAGGAGCCCTCGAAGCAGGCGGTGGCGCCGGGGTGGGCGGCGAGCGCCGACAGCGCCGTCCACAGGGTGCTGTCCAGGTCGTCGAGCGCGGTGAGCGCAAGCAGCCCGGTCATCGGCTCCATCGGCACGCCGACGCGCGCCGAGAGCTCGGTGCACCTCGCGCGCGCCGCCGCGACGGGCCCGTCACCCCGGCCGGACAGCGAGCCCGCCAGATCGGCCTTGTTCAGCACCGCCAGCACGGGGCGACCGGCCGCTGCGGCCTGGTCGATCGCCTGGGTGTCCTCGGGCTTGACCACCTCCGCGAGCACGCGGACCAGCACGTCCGCCTCGCCATCGGTCTCGGGGTCCACCACCGCGATGCCCGCCGCGCGTCCCGCGCCGTCCAGCGCGCGGCGCACGGTGCGGCAGCCGACCCCCCGGCGGCCGCCCACAACCACGCGCAGCGGTGCGGCGGTGCGCTGCACGATCGCCGCCACGCGTGGGTCGACCTGGCCGGCGGCAAACCGCGCCAGCTCGCCGACGAAAGTCTGGTGTCCTTGTCCCCTCATATCCCGCCTGTTCGGTCCGGATGACCAGCGTCCCGGCCGCGTCGAAACTACTGCGTGCTGCGCCGAGGCCGAGCGGTCCCACCGAATGGTGGCACCCGCGTCACGAAGAAGCGAGCCACTGTTAATCAGTTACCAGGTCAAGGCAACTGTTGGGTATCAATCCGGACCAGGGGCGGCTACATCCGAGGTTTATAGGCCACCATGGACAAATGCATGCGCAGCGCGGGGTGGCGATGTCTGCTGACACGCCCTCGGGGGACTCGGACCGCCCCGACCAGCGCTACCTCCCCGCCACGGCGTTCCGGGCCCGGCGAGCGGCCCTGTCCGATGCCCAGCGCCAGACCTGGGAACGCCGGTGGCCCGAGCTCGGCCTGTCGATAGGCGCCGCGGCCGACGAACCCGAAAACCCCGAACCCCCGCTGGATACCCGCGCCTGGTTCGGGCGCCAGGCGCCGGTGGTGCTCGAAATCGGTTGCGGCAGCGGCACATCCACGTTGGCGATGGCCAAGGAGGAGCCCGGCATCGACGTGGTCGCGGTGGAGGTCTACCGGCGTGGGCTGGCGCAGCTGCTGTGCGGGATCGACCGCGACAAGGTGAGCAACATCCGGCTGATCCGCGGCAACGCCGTCGACGTCCTGCAACGCCTCATCGCGCCGGCGTCGCTGACCGGGGTGCGCGTCTTCTTCCCCGACCCGTGGCCGAAGGCGCGGCACCACAAACGCAGGTTCCTACAGCCGGGCACGATTGGCTTGATAGCCGACCGGCTACTCCCTGGTGGTGTCCTGCACGTTGCGACGGACCACGCCGGCTACGCCGAGCACATCGCCGAGGTCGGCGCGGGCGAACCCCGGCTGCGCCCGGCCGATCCCGACGATGCGCTGGCGATCTCGGTCACGCGCCCGACCACCAAGTACGAGACGAAGGCTCAAGAAGCGGGCAGCGCCGTCACCGAGTTCATTTGGCTTAGACGATGAGTAGGCGATGACCATGAGCCTGACCGAAGAGACCGCGGCGGGGGCCGAACCCGTCGCGCCGCCGGCGGTGCTGACCGGCGACGCGTTGGGCGACTTCCCTCCCCCGGGGGGACGCGTGTTGCTGGTGTGGGACGCGCCCAACCTCGACATGGGCCTGGGCTCCATCCTGGGCCGGCGCCCGACGGCTCTGGAGCGCCCGCGGTTCGACGCCCTGGGACGCTGGTTGTTGGCGCGCACGGCCGAGGTCAGCGCCACCCGCCCCGGCGTCGTGGTGGAACCCGAGGCCACCGTCTTCACCAACATCGCGCCGGGCAGCGCCGACGTCGTCCGGCCCTGGGTGGACGCGCTCCGTAACGTGGGGTTCGCGGTGTTCGCCAAGCCGAAGATCGACGAGGACAGCGACGTCGACCGCGACATGCTGGCCCACATCGAACTGCGGCGCACCGAGGGGTTGGCGGCGCTGGTGGTGGCCTCCGCGGACGGTCAGGCTTTTCGCCACCCGCTGGAGGACATCGCCCGAACCGGGGTCAGCGTCCAGGTGATCGGATTTCGCGAACATGCGAGTTGGGCGCTAGCGTCGGATACCTTGGACTTCGTTGATCTGGAGGATATCGCTGGTGTCTTCCGGGAACCGTTGCCGCGGATCGGCCTAGATTCGCTGCCTGACCAGGGAGCGTGGCTGCAGCCGTTCCGGCCGCTGTCCGCGCTGTTGACCGCGCGTGTGTGACACTGGCTTGAAAAACCGAAAGATGCCGCGCGGGTCGTTAACGATCCAGTAAGGAGCTTGCGTGTTCGCCTGGTGGGGTCGAACTGTGTACCGGTATCGGTACATCGTGATCGGGGTCACGGTAGCTCTGTGTCTGCTGGGTGGCGTCTTCGGAATCAGCCTGGGCAAGCATGTTACACAGAGCGGCTTCTACGACGACGGCAGCCAATCGGTGAAGGCGTCGGTGCTGGGCGACCAGACCTACGGCCGCGACCGCACCAGCCACGTGGTGGCCACCTTCACCGCTCCCAACGGAAAAACGGTCGATGACGCGGCGTGGCGGGACAAGCTCGTCGCCGAGCTCAACAAGTTCAAGACGGATCACCCCGACCAGGTCGTCGGGTGGGCCGGCTGGCTTGCGGCGCCCGACAGCACCAACCCGGTGATCAAGGGGATGGTGAGCGAGGACAGGAAGCACACCTTCGTGTCCATCCCCCTGAAGGGTGACGACGACGACAGCATCCTCAACAACTACAAGGCCATCGCCCCGGATCTGCAGAAGCTCAACGGCGGCACGGTACAACTCGCCGGTCTCGAGCCGATCGCCAACGCCCTGACGGGCACCATCGCCACCGACCAGCGCCGCATGGAGGTCCTTGCGGTGCCGATGGTGGCGGTGGTCCTGTTCCTCGTCTTCGGGGGCGCGGTCGCCGCCGGCCTGCCGGCCATCGTGGGCGGCCTGAGCATCGCGGGCTCGCTGGGCATCCTGCGGCTGGTCGCCGTGTTCGGGCCCGTGCACTATTTCGCCCAGCCGGTGGTGTCCCTGATCGGCCTGGGCATCGCGATCGACTACGGGCTATTCGTGGTGAGCCGGTTCCGGGAGGAGATCGCCGAGGGCTACGACACCGAGGCCGCGGTGCGAAGAACCGTGATGACGGCCGGGCGCACCGTGACCTTCTCCGCGGTGCTGATCATCGCCTCCAGCGCCAGCCTGCTGGTGCTTCCGCAGGGCTTCGTGCACTCGTTGACCTACGCGATCTTCGCCGCGGTGGGTCTCGCCGCCTTGCTGTCGATCACCTTCCTGCCGGCCTGCCTGGGCATCCTCGGCCGCCACGTCGACGCGCTGGGCGTGCGGACCGCGTTCCGGGTGCCGTTCCTGCGGAACTGGAAGTACTCGCGGGCCTATCTGAACTGGCTGGCCGACCGGCTGCAGAAGACCAAGACGCGCGAAGAGGTCGAGGCCGGCTTCTGGGGCAAGCTGGTCAACTGGGTGATGAAAAAGCCGCTGGCGTTCGCCATCCCGATCGCGGTCGGCATGATCCTGCTGGTCATCCCGCTGGGCAACCTGTCGTTCGGCGGGATGAGCGAGAAGTACCTGCCGCCCGACAACCCCGTGCGCCTGGCGCAGGAGCACTTCGACAAGCAGTTCCCCGGCTACCGCACCGAGCAGCTGACCGTGGTGATCCAGAGCGACAACCACAGCAAGGTGACCGACCAGCAGGTCGCCGACATCCGCAACCGGATTTCCTCGATCGGCGGTTTCACCGACAAGACCTGGCAGGAACGGCCGTGTCCGACCATCGCCGGGAACCCCTGCGTCGCCGGCCCGAACGGGACCACGGTGCCCAAGGACGGCTCGGTGCGGGTGATCCAGAACGGCCTGCTCAACAAGAATGACGCCGAAAAGAAGATCGCTGAACTGCGGGCGGTGAACCCGCCGAAGGGCCTGAACCTGTATGTCGGCGGCACGCCGGCACTCGAGCAGGACAGCATCCACAGCCTGTTCGCCAAGGCGCCGCTGATGCTGGTGCTGCTGCTGGGCGCGACGCTGCTGCTGATGTTCCTGGCGTTCGGCTCGGTGGTGCTGCCGATCAAGGCGGTGCTGATGAGCGCGCTCACGCTGGGGTCGACGATGGGCATCCTGACGTGGATTTTCGTCGACGGTCACCTGTCCGGGGTGCTGAATTTCACGCCGACGCCGCTGATGGTGGTGGTAATCGCGTTGGTCGTCGCCGTCGGCTTCGGGCTGGCCACCGACTACGAGGTGTTCCTCGTCTCGCGGATGGTCGAGGCGCGCGAACGCGGTATGTCCACCGCCGAGGCCATCCGGATTGGCACCGCGACCACCGGGCGCCTGATCACGGCCGCCGCCCTGGTGCTGGCCGTGGTCGCCAGCTCGTTCGTGTTCTCGGACCTGGTGTTGATGAAATATTTGGCCTTCGGCCTGATGGCGGCGCTGCTGCTCGACGCCACCATCGTGCGGATGTTCCTGGTGCCGTCGGTGATGAAGCTGCTCGGCGACGACTGCTGGTGGGCGCCGCGCTGGGCCCGGCGCCTGCAGAACAAGATCGGGCTGGGTGAGATCGACCTGCCCGACGAGCGCAAGCGGCCCACGCTCAACGGCCGGCCCGCGCGCCCGCCCGTGGCGGCCAGCCTGGTCGCCGCGGCACCGCGCCCGCCGCACGACCCCACCCACCCGGCGGCGCCGGAGCCGTCGCGCCCCGCCCGCCCTGCGCCCGCCGATCCGCGGCCCGCGCAGGACCCAGCCGCGAGCGCGACACGGACCCCGGCGCGCCCCAACCAGCCGACCGAGGCTCAGACCCACCGTTTCTCCGCGCAGGGCGGCCCTGGCGCACCCGGCCGTGACAGGCCGGCCGACCCCCGCCCCGCCACCAATTCCGCGCCGCAGACCCCCCACCGGCCACCGGCCACCGGTCCGGCGGCACCGCCGTCCGGCGATCAGACGCGGGCCATTCCGGTGCCCGGCAACCGTTCCGAGGACGGTGACGCCGCCGAACCCACCACCGCCCTGCCGAAAATGCGGTCGGAAGGCTCGGGCCCGAATGACCCGAACGCGGCCAGCGAGCAGGTGAACGCGCACGAGCAGAACGAAAACGGCGACCCGGCCCGGCAACGCCGACGCTCCGGCGGCGGACTGTCCGCGCAGGATCTGCTGCGCCGCGAGGGACGGCTGTAGCCGGTCACCCGGCCCAAGCGAAAAGTCTTGGGCCTCAGCCGGATGCGTTCTCGGGCTGGTCCGGTTCGGCCTGCAGGATCGCGCTCTGCTCGTCCGCTTCCTCGGTCTGTTTTTCGGCTTCCGCCTCTGGGTCCGGTGCCAGCAGCACGTGGATCGCGTTGTTGAGGAATGCGACCGTCGGGACCGCCAGCAGGGCGCCGACGATGCCGGCCAGCACGCCGCCGGTGGAGATGGCGAGCACCACCCCGAGCGGGTGAATCGAGACCGCGCGGCCCATCACCAGCGGTTGCAGCAGGTGCGCCTCGATCTGGTTGACGGCGATCAGCAGGCCCAGCGTGATCAGCGCGTACACGATGCCCTTGGCCAGCAGCGCGACCACGACGGCCACCAGGCCCGAGACCAGGGCACCGACCAGCGGGATGAATGCGCCAAGGAACACGACCGATGCCAGCGGCAGCGCGAGGGGGATGCCCATGATCGCCAGACCGGTGCCGACACCGGCCGCGTCGGTCAGCGCCACCAGGAAGGTGGCCCGCACGTATCCGATCAGCGATCCGTACCCGGCGTTGCCGGCCTCGTGCACCCGGTGCCGCACGTGCGACGGGACGATCTGCACGACGTACTGCCAGATGTTGCGGCCCCCGTAGAGGAAGAAGATCAGCGTGAACAGCACCAGCACCGCCGCCGTGACGAGCTCGGTGACGGTGGCCGCGGTGGACAGCGCGCCGCTGGTCAGCTTCGCCTGATTGTTGTGCAGCGCCTCGATGGCGGCGTTGCCCGCGCTGTCGATCTGTTCGTTGCGCAGGTGCGCGGGCCCGTGGATCAGCCAGCGGCGCGTCGACTCGATGCTGTGGGTCACCTGTTCGGTCAGGCCGGGCAGGCCGTCGATGAACTGCAAGATGACGAACGCCAGGATGCCGCCCAGGATGGCGAAGCCACCCAGCAACACCAGCGCCACCGCGCCACCGCGGGGCATGCCGCGTTTGTCCAGCCAGTCCACCACCGGCACCAGCAGCGCGCTCAGCAGCAGCGCCACCAGCACCGGAACGACGATGACTTCCAGCTTCTGCACCACCCACAGCAGGGCGAGCACGGCGATCAGGATGACGAGCAAACGCCAGGCCCAGGCGGCGGTCTTGCGGACAAGGGGTTCGACCGAGGCATCGTCGACGTTTGCTGACATTGGGCCAGCCTATCCGCAGCGGGGCGCCGTCAAACGTGTCTCGGCCGTGTCCGCGCGCGTCTGCGCGTCGCCCGGAGCCATCACCGTCGGCACGATCCGGTTACGACCCCGGAACGTCCGGGACACGGTAGGCGATGCGCAGCGATCGCGGCGCCACCTGCACCGTTACCCTAAATCACGTGCCGCACGACGCACCCGCCGATAAAACCACACCCCCGCGGGAGGTGCTCGCGCCTTCTTGCGCGGGCGAGACCCCGCGCGGGAAGTACTGGTGGGCGCGCTGGGTGATCCTGGGCGCGGTAGCGATCGTGCTCGCCGTCGAGGTTTCGCTGGGCTGGGATCAGCTGGCCAAGGCCTGGATGAGCCTGTACGAGGCGAACTGGTGGTGGCTGCTCGCCTCGGTGGCGGCGGCGGCCGCGTCGATGCACAGCTTCGCCCAGATCCAGCGCACGTTGCTCAGGTCGGCGGGCGTGCATGTCAAGCAGTTGCGGTCCGAGGCGGCCTTCTACGCCGCCAATTCGCTGAGCACCACGATGCCCGGCGGGCCCGTGCTGTCGGCGACCTTCCTGTTCCGCCAGCAGCGGCTCTGGGGCGCCTCGACGGTGGTGGCGTCGTGGCAGCTGGTGATGTCGGGCGTGTTGCAGGCGGTCGGGTTGGCTTTGCTCGGCCTGGGCGGCGCCTTCCTGCTGGGCGCGAAGAACAACCCGTTCTCGTTGCTGTTCACCCTCGGCGGCTTCGTGGCGTTGCTGCTGCTGGCCCAGGCCGTCGCGTCGCGCCCGGAGCTGATCGACGGCATCGGCAGCCGGGTCCTCGCGTGGGTCAACTCGGTTCGCGGCAGGCCGGCCGAGGCCGGCCTGGACAAGTGGCGCGAGACGCTGATGCAGCTGGAGTCGGTGAGCCTGGGCCGGCGCGACCTGAGCGTGGCGTTCGGCTGGTCGATGTTCAACTGGATCGCCGACGTCGCCTGCCTGGGGTTTGCCGCCTACGCCGCCGGGGACCACGCCTCGGTGGCCGGGCTGACGGTGGCCTACGCGGCCGCCCGCGCGGTCGGCACGATCCCGCTGATGCCCGGCGGGCTGTTGATCGTCGAGGCGGTGCTGGTGCCCGGCCTGGTGTCCAGCGGGATGTCGCTGCCCAATGCGATCTCGGCGATGCTGATCTACCGGCTGATCAGCTGGCTGCTCATCTCGGCGATCGGCTGGGTGGTGTTCTTCTTCGTGTTCCGCACCGAGAACGTCACCGACTCCGACGAGGACCCGATCACCGGTCCGCTGCCCGTCGTCCCGCTCGCGGGCAACGCCGCGGCCGACCCGACCGAGGCGGCGCTGCAGGGGCCGTTACCGCCGGACCGGAATCCGGCGGATCACAACCCGGCCGATCGCAATCCGGAGACGGACGGCCAGCTCTAGCCGACGGTGTTCCCCCGCGGCGGCCCCGGCAGCGGGTTGGTCGCCGCGGGCGGCGACGCCGCCGGGGCGCCACCGGTGGTCCCACCCAACGGCGACGCTGGCGCGGGGTTCGCCGGCAGCGCGGGCAGCCCACCGGCCGCGCCCTGCGCCTGCTGGACCATGCCCAACGCCTGCGGGATGGAGATCGGCAGCTTGCACTGCAGCGACAGGCTGGTCAGCGGCTGGGCGATCGACGTCATGTCGCCGGCCACCTTGGGGTTGGCGTCGAAGTAGGACTTCAGCCCGTTCACCGACTGCGGACCCGCCTGCTGCTGGAGCATCGAGGTCATCGTCTGGTTGGTCTCCGGGTGCGAATCAAGGTAGTCACCCATCGACTTGGACACCGAGCCGATCGTCCGGGCGACCTCGCTGGCCGCGCACGGGTCGTTCGCGCCGGTCGCCGGCGCGCCGGCGAACACCGCCGCGGCCGCTCCGGGCACCGCGGCGGCGACCAGCCCGGCGAAGATTCTGCGACCCCGTCCAGCGGTGGCTCTCGTCATGGGTAACTCCTTCGAGTTTGCGACGGACCGCCGGATGGGCGCGCGCCTCGCAAACGGCTGCAACAGACGGCCCGTTTCAGCGCAGGCATCCCCGAATCCCCCGGGGCCGCGCGGGCCATCCGACATCCTGCCACCGCCGATATCACCGCTGCCAGTCCGAACAAAGCGCCTGACGGGATATGTGATCGAAATCCCGCTTGGTCACCAGTTCACAACGTCTTCGCAGCGTCTTGGCAACAACACCGTCGTCGCAGCTCAGGAACTAGATAAGCCCGCATAATCCACAGCCTGCTGCGGTATCGTCGCCAACACGCGTTACGCGAGAACCGGGGAGCGGAAAAATCCAGCAGTTAATGATGCGCCTCAGCCGCAGCCTGCGTAAGTACCGCTGGTTGGTCTTCGCAGGCTGGTTGCTGGCATTGGTTCCCGCCGTCTATCTGGCGCTGACACAGTCGGGCAATCTCACCGGCGGCGGGTTCGACGTGGCCGGATCGCAGTCGCTGGCGGTCCACGACCAGCTCGAGGAGCTTTACCACGATCAGGGCGGGTCGTCGCTGGCGCTGGTGGCCGCACCCCGTCCCGACGCCAGCTACCAGGACATGAACGACGCCGTCGCGCAGCTGCGGCAGATCGCGGCCGGCATCCCTGGCACCACCGAGATCCCCAACCCCACCCAGCGGCCGCCGCAGCCGGACCGGCCCTACGTGCTATCGGTGCGGCTGGATTCCCGTAACACCAGCGACGTGGCCAAGCAGCTGCGCACCAAGGTCGGCATCAAGGGCGACCAGCCCGGCCAGACCGCCAACGGCCGGGTCCGGCTCTACGTCATCGGGCAGGGCGCGCTGTCCGCCGCCGCCGCGGCCAACACCAAGCACGACATCGCCGCGGCCGAGAAATGGAACCTGCCGGTCATCCTGATCGTGCTGCTCGCCGTGTTCGGCTCGCTGGCCGCCGCGGCCATCCCGCTGGCGCTGGGCGTCTGCACGGTCGTGGTCACCATGGGCCTGGTCTATCTGCTGTCCGCCTACACCACCATGTCGGTCTTCGTGACCTCGACGGTGTCGATGTTCGGGATCGCGCTGGCCGTCGACTACTCGCTGTTCATCCTGATGCGGTTCCGGGAGGAACTGCGGACCGGGCGGCAGCCCCGCGAGGCCGTCGACGCCGCGATGGCCACCTCCGGGCTGGCCGTGGTGCTGTCCGGGATGACGGTGATCGCCTCGCTCACCGGGATTTACGTGATCAACACCCCGGCGCTGAAATCGATGGCCACCGGCGCCATCCTGGCAGTGGCCGTGGCCATGCTGACCTCGACGACGTTGACGCCGGCGGCGCTGGCGACGTTCGGCCGGGCGGCCGCCAAGCGGTCGGCCCTGCTGCACTGGTCGCGCCGCCCCGAAAGCACCCAGTCCCGGTTCTGGAACCGCTGGATCGGCTGGGTGATGCGCCGGCCGTGGATGTCGGCGCTGGCGGCGTCGCTGGTGTTGCTCGTGATGGCGGCGCCGGCCGCGTCGATGGTGCTGGGCAACAGCCTGCTGCGCCAGTTCGACTCGTCGCACGAAATCCGCGCCGGGGTGGGCGCGGCGGCCCAGGCGCTGGGTCCCGGCGCGCTGGGCCCGGTCCGGGTGCTGATCAACTTCCCCGACGGCGGCGCGGCCTCCCCCGAGCACAGCCACACCGTCGGCGCGATCCGCCAGCGGATGTCGCAGGCACCCAACATCGTGTCGGTGTCGCCGCCGCAGTTCGCCGAGGACAACGGCAGCGCGCTGCTCTCGGCGGTGTTGTCGGTGGATCCCGAGGACATGAAGGCCCGCGAGACCGTCGGCTGGATGCGCGCGCAGCTGCCCAAGATCCCCGAGGCGGGCACGGCGCGGGTGGACGTCGGCGGCCCGACCGCGCTGATCAAGGACTTCGACGATCAGGTGTCCAAGACCGAGCCGCTGGTGCTGGGCATCGTGGCGCTGATCGCGTTCGTGATGCTGCTGGTGTCGGTTCACTCGGTGTTCCTGGCGTTCAAGGGTGTGCTGATGACGCTGCTGTCCGTCGCCGCCGCCTACGGCAGCCTGGTGATGGTGTTCCAGTGGGGGTGGCTGAAGGACCTCGGCTTCGCCCAGATCAGCTCGATCGACAGCACCGTGCCCCCGCTGGTGCTCGCGATGACCTTCGGGTTGTCGATGGACTACGAGATCTTCCTGCTCACCCGCATCCGGGAGCGCTTCCTGCACTCCGGGAACACCCGCGACGCGGTGGCCTACGGCGTCAGCACCAGCGCGCGCACCATCACCAGCGCCGCGCTGATCATGATCGCGGTGTTCGTCGGGTTCGCGTTCGCCGGCATGCCGCTGGTGGCCGAGATCGGTGTCGCCTGCGCGGTCGCGATCGCGGTGGACGCCACGGTGGTGCGGCTGGTGATGGTGCCGGCGCTGATGGCGATGTTCGCCCAGTGGAATTGGTGGCTGCCGCCCTGGCTGTCGCGCGTGCTGCCGTCGGTCGACTTCGACCGGCCGCTGCCCGAGGTCGACCTCGGCGACGTCGTCGTCATCCCCGACGACATCTCGGCGCTGGTGGCGCCCAACGCCGACCTGCGGATGGTGCTCAAGTCCGCCGCGAAGCTCAAGCAGCTGGCCCCCGACGCCATCTGCGTGGCCGATCCGCTCGCCTTCACCGGCTGCGGCCGCAACGCCGCCCAGGCGGTCTCCGGCACCGACGAGGACCAGCCCCGCGGCCTGGGTCCCGGGCAGATCCCCCACCAGGTCGCGCTCAGCGAGGAGCGGGTCAGCGTCGGCGTGGGCGCGGCCGACAAGAAACCCGGCTCCAACGGCCACACCAACGGCTCCCTGGCGGCCAAGAAGCTGGTCGGCGGGCTGGCCTCGCGCAACGGCATCGCCAAGGCCATCGCCGGGACCGACCGGCCGGTTCACCCGGTGACGCTGTGGCGCGGACGCCTGTCGGTCGCGATCGACGCGCTGGAAAACGACACCGCCGGGGCCGGCGACGGGCCCGAATACGAACGGCGCAGCCCGGTGGAGACCACCAACGTGCAGCTGCCCACCGGTGACCGGCTGCTGGTTCCGACCGGTGCCGAGACCCTGCGGCTGAAGGGCTACCTGATCATGAGCCGTAACAGTCGGCGCGATTATGCCGACTTTGCAGACATGGTCGATTCATTGGAGCCCGAGACCGCCGCGGTGGTGCTGGCCGGAATGGACAGGTATTACTGTTGTAAATCATCCAGGCGGCAGTGGATTGCCACCCAGTTGGTCCGAAGACTCGCAGATCCCAACCCCTGCGACCACCCGGAAGACCAGGAATCGGATGCCGACGCGGGCTCGGACTGGGAGGAAATCCGGCAGCGCTGCCTGTCGGTGGCCGTGGCGATGCTGGAGGAGGCGAGGTGACGTTGGCACCCGACCGACGCTCCGCGCCGCCGCCCCACCGGCCGGGTCCCGAACAGCGTCAACGCGGCAGTGGGCAGCCCGGGGGACCGACTGGAGGGCCCTTCCAGGACCCCGAGCAGCCGGTGGAGTTCTGGCCGACGGCCGCCATCCGGTCGGCCTTGCAGGGCGGTGACATCGCGACCTGGAAGCGCATCGCCGGCGCGCTCAAGCGCGACCCGTACGGGCGGACCGCCCGCCAGGTCGAAGAGGTCCTCGAGGGCACCCGGCCCTACGGCATCGCCAAGGCGCTGTGGGAGGTGCTCGAGCGGGCCCGCACCCACTTAGAGGCCAACGAACGCGCCGAGGTCGCCCGCCACGTGCGCCTCTTGATCGACCGATCGGGTCTCGCCCCGCAGGAATTCGCGTCCCGCATCGGCGTCACCGCCGAGGAGCTGGACGGCTACCTGGACGGCAGCACCAGCCCGACGGCCGCGCTGATGATCCGGATCCGGCGCTTGTCGGACCGGTTCGTCAAGGTGAAGTCCGCGCGCTCGGCCGAAGCCAACTGATCTATCGCACCGGCAGCACGTCGGCGACTAGCCAGTCGCCGCCGCGCTTGGTCAGCGTCACCCGCAGCGCCGGCGCCGCCTGACTGGGCGGCTGTCCCGGGGTGTTCTGGGTGACCCGCAGGACCACCGCCACGCTGGCGGCCGACGGTCCGAGCGCCTCGACTCCGGCCGAAACCGTGGTGGCCTGGGCGGTGACGTTGTGCTGGGCCAGATCGGCGCTGGATTTGGAGTACTGCTCCTTGAACGCGGCCGCATGCTCCGGGACGATCGTCGCCGTGGCTCGGTCGATGGAATCGGTCGGGGCGGTGGGGCTGAACGACGCCATCGCCTCCGCCATGCCGGTGGCGATCTGAACGACCTTGTGGGAGTCGTTGGTGAAGTCGCTGTCCGCCCTGGTCCAGTGCGTGTAGCCGGTCGCGACGGCGGCCGTGAGCGCCGCCGCGCACAGCAGCACGACCGCCAGGCGCAGCCCCGGCGCGTCGTCATCGGTGCCGACGCTGACCGAATCGCGGCGCAGCAGCCAGAAATTGATCGCCACGCCTTCGACGATCAGCAGGATCAGCACCGAACACGCCGACACCCACCACAGCGGCCAGCCCAGCACCAGCCCGATGGCCAGCAGCGCCGCGATGGCGGCCAGCGGGGCCGCGACGTCGAAGGCGAACAGCCGCCAGATGTTCCTCATCGGATCCTCACCTGATCGAAGCCAATCCGGAGATCATCAGCTTGCCGTCCACGTCGGAGACGTCCAGCCGCAGGTTCCAGTGCACGGTTTGCGGCTTGGCTCCGACGTTTTCGCTGACCGACGTGGCGATCAGCATCACCGAGTCGGTGCGGCTCGCGAACGGCGGCAGCTTGGTGGTGACTATCTCTCTTGGCGGCCCCGCGCCCGCCGGCCGGGTGTCCAGGTCACGGTGCACGGTCTCGATCGCCACCGCTTCGATGCGCCCGGCGCTCTTGGACTGCAGCTTCTCCACGACCGCCTTGTACGGCTGCACGGCGGCGTCGAAGTCGGTGTTGAGTTCCCCGACCGTGCCGTCGTGCAGCCGCTGCAGGCTGGCGTCGACGTTGCCGCTGTTCATGTTGATCAGCACGTTCGCCCACTCCGCGGCGGTCTGCATGGCCCGGCTCAAATAGCCGCGTTCGGCGACCTGGTCGCGGTGGTCGGACCAAATGACGGAGCCGAGCACCACCGCTGCCACCGACAGCACCCCGAGGACCGCGGACGCGACGCCGTAATGGGAAAAGACGCCATCGCTTTCGAATTCGTCCGCGTCGGCGTCGTCGTTCGAGTCCGCGTCGACGTCGGCTTCGGGGTCGACGTCGACGACAGCTTCATCAGCAGGTGCCTCGGTTCGCTCGCCGTCGGACATGGCCCGATCGTTGCACCCGGGAAAGATGGAAGGATGGCGGGGTGACGAATACGGCCATCCGCTCGGGCATCGACCTGAGCTTTGTCGACGACAGCATCCGCCCCCAAGACGACCTGTTCGGTCACGTCAACGGCCGCTGGCTGGCCGAATACGAGATACCGGCGGACCGCGCGACCGACGGGGCGTTCCGGCAGCTGTATGACCGCGCCGAGGAACAGGTGCGCGACCTGATCGTCGAGGCCAGCCGGCAGGGTTCGGCCGCCGGCGACGACGACGCGCAACGCATCGGCGACCTGTATGCCAGCTTCCTCGACGAGGACACCGTGCAGCGCCGCGGCGTGCGGCCGCTGCTCGACGAGATGGCCGTGATCGACGACGCCGCCGATGCCGAGGCGCTGGCCCGGGCCATCGGCATCCTGCAGCGCACCGGCGCCGGCGGCGGCGTCGGGGTGTATGTGGACACCGACGCCAAGAACTCGGCGCGCTACCTGGTGCACTTCACCCAGTCCGGCCTCGGGTTGCCCGATGAGTCCTATTACCGCGAAGAGCGGCACGCGCAGGTGCTGGAGGCGTACCCGGCGCACATCGCGCGGATGTTCGCCCTGGTGTTCGGCGGCGATCCGGCCGACCACATTGCGACCGCCGACCGCATCGTCGCGCTGGAGGCCAGGCTGGCCGAGGCGCACTGGGATGTGGTCAAGCGCCGCGACGCCGACCTCACCTACAACCTGCGCACGTTCGCCGAACTTCGCGACGAGGCGGTGGGGTTCGATTGGGCCGGCTGGGTGGGCGGGCTCGGCGCCGACCCGGAGTCCCTCGCGGAAGTGATTGTGCGCCAGCCTGATTACCTGCGCACGTTCGCCGAGCTGTGGCGCAACGAAGACCTCGAGGTGTGGAAGAGCTGGGCGCGGTGGCGGTTGATCCGCGCCCGGGCCGCCTGGCTGACCGACGAGGTGGTGTCCGCGGACTTCGACTTCTACGGCCGCCTGCTGACCGGCACCGAGCAGATCCGCGATCGGTGGAAGCGTGCGGTGTCGCTGGTGGAGAACCTGATGGGCGACGCCGTCGGAAAGCTCTACGTGCAACGGCATTTCCCGCCCGGGGCGAAGGCCCGCATCGACGAACTGGTGGCCAACCTGCGGGCGGCCTACCGGATCAGCATCAGCGACCTGGACTGGATGACCCCGGCGACCCGGGAGCGGGCGCTGACCAAGCTGGACAAGTTCACCGCCAAGGTCGGCTACCCGGCGAAGTGGCGTGACTACTCCGCGCTGGTGATCGACCGGGCCGACCTGTACGGCAACTACCAGCGCGGGTACGCCGTCAACCACGACCGCGAGCTGGCCAAGTTGGGCGGGCCGGTGGACAGGGACGAGTGGTTCATGACGCCGCAGACCGTCAACGCCTACTACAACCCGGGCATGAACGAAATCGTCTTTCCGGCAGCCATTTTGCAGCCGCCGTTCTTCGACGCCGAGGCCGACGACGCGGCCAACTACGGTGGCATCGGCGCGGTGATCGGCCACGAGATCGGCCACGGCTTCGACGACCAGGGCGCCAAATATGACGGCGACGGCAATCTGGTGGACTGGTGGACGGACGCCGACCGCGCCGAGTTCGCCACCCGCACAAAGGCTCTCATCGAGCAGTACGACGCCTACACGCCGCGGGCACTGGCGAGCGAGCACCACGTCAACGGCGCGTTCACCGTCGGGGAGAACATCGGCGACCTGGGCGGCTTGTCGATCGCGCTGCTGGCCTACCAGCTGTCACTGAACGGCCAGCCGGCTCCGGTCATCGACGGCCTGACCGGCGTGCAGCGGGTGTTCTACGGGTGGGCCCAGGTATGGCGCACCAAATCCCGTGAGGCCGAGGCGATCCGGCGCCTGGCGGTGGATCCGCACTCGCCGCCGGAGTTCCGCTGCAACGGCGTGCTGCGCAACATGGACGCCTTCTACGACGCCTTCGACGGCGCCGATGCCGGCGCGCTGTTCCTGGAACCGGACAACCGGGTCAAGATCTGGAACTGACGCTCACCTGCGCGGGCTCGATCCGGGCGGGGACGTGCTTGTGCCACGGCGTGCCGGCGTAGGGATCGCGCCATTCGGTGGAGGTGAGCGCGTTCGGGGCGACACCCGCGGTGACGGTGCGCCCGTCGTCGCCGATGTAGTCCAGCCCGAATCCGTTGGGCAGGGCGGCATGTCCGGGGAGCATGGTCTCGGTGATCTCGACGGTGGCCTCGGCGCTGCCGGTCGCGGTGCTGATGCGGGCCCGGCAGCCGTCGACGAGCCCCAGGGCCTGGGCGTCCTCGACGCTGACCCGCAGTGCGCCGTCGGCGTCGCGCTTGCGCCAGGACGGGTCGCGGAAGATGTCGTTGGCGGTATAGGCGCGCCGCTCCCCCACCGACAGCACGATCGGGAAATCCGGCGTGGTAAGCCGGGGCGGGGTGCGGGTCAGCGCCCCCAATTCGTCGAGCATCGCGGGGATTTCCAGGGCGATCTTGCGGTCGGCGTGGCTGATCAACGCGAAGTCGTCCTCGTAGTTGTGCACGGTGAACGTCACCCCCGACGGGTTGTCCATGATCGCGTCGAAAAGCGCGTTGCCGTCGGCGTGACCGGCGCGCCGGACGGCGTCGGGATAGCTCATCGCGGTTTTCTGGGCGAGGCCCCACAGGGCGGCGGCGCCGCGCAGTCCGTCGGGCAGGGTGGGCCCCAGCGTCTCGTAGAGAACATACGGAAGCAGCTGCGCCACAGTCGGATTGGTGGCGACGGCGGAGAGGAACGCCTCGGTGTAGGCCTGCCGTCCCCGCTGGGCGGCCTCGTGCAGGGGCAGCAGGTCCGCGTCGTCCACCACCCCGAGCGCCCGCACCAGCCGCGCCCAGATCTCGGGTTCTGGCAGGGTGCCCGGCAACGGTGGCAGCAGTGGGCGGCGCAGCTGGAAGGTGTTGTGCGGGAATTCCAGGTTGAAGAAGGTGGCCTCCGCCTTCTCGAACTGGGAGGCGGCGGGAAGCACATAGTGGGCGAGCCTGGCCGTCTCGGTCATCGCGACGTCGATGACCACCATCAGCTCCAGTGATCGGAACGCCTCGCGGCAGGCAGCCGAATTCGCCAGTGAGTGAGCCGGATTGCTGCTTTCGACGATCATGGCCCGGAAGCGATCCGGGTGATCGGTCAGGATTTCCTCGGGCACCACGTTGCTGGGCACCAGACCGGAGATGATCGGGGCGCCGGTCACCGGGGTGCGGCCGGAGAACTGGCCGAACAGCGGCGCGAACGACGAATGTAGGTGCTGGCCGCCCTGTTTCGCGAAATTGCCGGTGAAGATCCAGAGCAGCTTGTTCAGATAGGAGCACAGCGTGCTGTTGGGTGCCTGCTGCACCCCGAGGTCCTCGAACACCGAGACGCTGGCCGCGGTGCCGATGCGCCGCGCCGCCGCGCGCAGCAGTTCCTCGTCCACCCCGCAGTGCTGCGCGTAGCCGGCCACCGGAATCTGGCGCAGCGCGTCACGCACGGTGTCGGCACCGCGCACATGCTCGGCGAGAAACGCTTCGTCGCAAAGGTTTTCCTGTACGAGGATGGCGGCCAGCGCGGCCAGGCACCACGCGTCGGTGCCCGGCCGCACCCGCAGGTGGAAGTCGGACATCTTGGCGGTGTCGGTGACGACGGGATCGATGACGATCATCGAGCGGTTCGGATCCTTCGCGATCTCGTTGAGCACCACCCGGGCCCGCGGGAAGCTCTGCGACATCCACGGGTTCTTTCCGACGAACACCGCCACCTCGGCGTGCTCGAACTCGCCCCGGGTGTGGCCGCCGTACAGCTGGCCGTCGACCCAGGCCTCGCCGGTTTTCTCCTGCGCCAAGGCATTTGACCGGTAACGCGAACCCAGCGCCTTGAGGAAGGCGCCGCTGTACGCCCCGCCCAGGTGGTTGCCCTGCCCGCCGCCGCCGTAGTAGAAGATCTTGTCCCCGCCGTAGCTGTCGCGGATGTGTTTGAAGCCCTCGGCGATCTCCACGATCGCGGTGTCCCAGTCGATCTCCTCGTAGCTGCCGTCGGCGCGGCGGCGCAGCGGCGAGGTCAGCCGGGCGCGGCTGTTCTGATAGTGGTCCAGGCGCAACGCCTTGTTGCAGGTGTAGCCCTGCGAGGCGGGATGGGCCTTGTCACCGCGGATGCGGGCCAGCCGGCGATCCTCGACTTGAACCACGATGCCACAGTTGCATTCGCACAGAATGCATGCGCTGGGTTGCCATTCACCGGTCATTGCGGGTGTCCTTTCCGGCTGCCTGATAGGACGAGGTGGCCAGCAGCAGCTCGCGCAGCTGGCGATGGACGACGTCGAGGGGCATCAGGTCGCGTCGCACCCGGGCCAGCACGATCGCACCCTCGAGCGCGGTGGTGGCCAGGACGGCCAGCTCGCTCGCCCGCTCCCGCGGAACACCGTCGGCGATCAACCGCGCGGCGATCAGGTCGTTCCACCGGTCGAAGGCCGCGGCGGCGCGTTCGACCACCGGGGCGATGCGCTCGGCGTCCTGCTGTTCGCCCGCCTCGACGGAGACCGCCACGATCGGGCAGCCGGCGCGGAAGTCGGTATCGAGCAGCTGCCGGCGGTACTGGTCGATCAACGTGTCGATCAACTGCAGTCCGTCGGCCGCGCCGGCGATCACGGCGGCAACGTACTCGCCGGCGAAGTCGACGGCCTCGCAGAGCAACTGGGTGCGCCCGCCGGGGAAGTAGTGGTAGGCCGAGCCCCGCGGCGCGCCGCTGTGTTCGAGCACGTCGGAGATGGCGGTGGCGCGCGCGCCCCGCTCGCGGATCAGCAGCGCGGCGGACACGACCATCCGCTCGCGTGGACTACGCATCGCAGCTCCTCAGCCATCGGGGTATGTATGATGCTATACATACCGCGCGCGCGAGCGGAACCCCCAGGCAACAACAACCCGCCTAACCGCAAATCGCCCATTCCCGAGCGGGAATGGGCGATTGTGCGCTGTCGCTGCGGGTTAGTTCATCCAGTCGGCGGAGCCGTCGTTCTTCTTGTAATTGCCGCCGCTGGAGTTCTTCACGACGATCGGGTCACCGGGACCGAAGTTGTCGAAGAACCACTTGGCGTTGGTCGGGCTGATGTTGATGCAGCCGTGGCTGACGTCGCGCTTGCCCTGGTCGTCCACCGACCACGGCGCGCTGTGCACGTAGTCGCCGACGTTGTCGAAGCGGACCGCGTCCTCCACCGTCACCTTGTAGCCGTAGGTCGAGTTGACCGGCACGCCGTAGGTCGAGGAGTCCATCACCACCGACGCCTTCTTGTCCTGGACGTAATAGGTGCCGTTGGGGGTTTGGTGATTGCCCGACGTCATGCCCATCGACATCGGGAAGGTCTTCTCGACGGTGCCGTTGCGGGTGACGGTCAGCTGGTGGGTGGCGTCGTCGGCGGTGGCGATCAGCGTGTCACCGGTCTGAAAGGTGGACACGGTGCCGCCGGCGTCGACCGTCACGGCGGTGTGGGCGGGCCAAAAGTTGATCGGCCGCCAGCGCAGCTGGGTCGGGGTCATCCAGTAGAACTTGCCCGGCACCGGCGGGACCGACGAGACGTGCACCGCCGCGATGGCCGCGTCGGCGTTCTCGACCGTGCCCGGGAAGTTGATGATGATCGGCTGGCCCACGCCCACGGTCGAGCCGCTCTTCGGGACGAACGACGGCGGCCCGAACGGCGCC
>NZ_LZKY01000028.1:0-19012 GCF_001673055.1 Mycobacterium sp. 1245801.1 | reverse complement strand
AGCGCACCAAGGGGATCTCGATCCGGCGCGCGCCCGCGCCGGCGTGGTCTCACTTCACGTTCAACGGCGCCCCGGGCTCGATCCTGTCCGACCGGGCGCTGCGCGTCGCGGTCGCCAAGGGCATCGATCGGCAGACCATCGCCAAGGTCGTCCAGTACGGCCTGACCAGTAACCCGGTGGCGCTGGGCAACCACATCTATGTCGCGGGGCAGCAGGGCTATCAGGACAACAGCTCGGTCGTTCCCTACGACCCGGCCGCGGCCAGCCGGGAGCTCGACGCGTTGGGCTGGAAGCGGACCGGCCAGTTCCGCGAGAAGGACGGCCGGCAGCTGGTCATCCGCGATTTGTTCTACGACGCCCGGGGCGCCGTTGAACGTGAAGTGAGACCACGCCGGCGCGGGCGCGCGCCGGATCGAGATCCCCTTGGTGCGCTGGGCGATGGTCAGCTGATCGACGGTGCCGACCCCGGTGGCGTCGATCGTGTTGTTCTGCAGCGCCGGTAGCCGCGCGGCATCGTCGAGCACCAGATAGGTGATGGTGTCCAGCCGGGGTCGCGCGCCCCACCATTTCGGATTGCGGCTCAACACGATCCGCTGGGTGGTCCGATCCAACGACGAGACGACGAACGGTCCGGCCGACGGTCCGGGACCGTCCAGCTGGCCCTTGTTGAATGCCTCCGGGGTGGCCGTCATGTTCTTGGGCAGCAGCATTCCGTTGCCGGCGAACATGCCGCGCCATTCGGCGTAGGGCTTGGCGAAGGTCATGATGGCCTGCCGGTCGTCGACGCCCCGGGTCACCGAGGCGACGCGGTCCGCACCGCTGGGTCCGGCGATCTCGAAGGTCTTGTCGACACCGCTCAGGGCGTGGATCTGGCTGGCGATGTCCGCCCAGGTGATCGGCGTGCCGTCCGACCACACCGCCTTGGGGTTGATCGTGTACGTAACCACCTGTGGCGCAGTGCCGGTGAGCTCGATGCTGGTGAAGTAGTCGGTGTCGACCGTCGTGGAGCCGTCGGGGCCGATGATGAATGCCCGCGGCAGGGTGGCCTTCATCATCGCCGAGACGTCGGCCGAATTGCCGTCGATGTGCAAGATGTTGAAGTTCGGTGGAAAGTCGGTGAGCGCCAGTCGCAGGTCGCCGCCGTCTTGCAGAGTGGCCGGATCGTGCGGGTTGAGGTCGCTCGTGGAGCCGATCTGCGCGTTCTGGCCCGTTTCGGGAATCAGGCTGACGGCCGGCGAGCAACCCGAGATTGCCAGCATCATCGCGAAACACGCTGCCGCGCAGCGGATCCCCTGACGCGCCAGGACCGCCCGGCTAGGCACGTCTGCCCGGATCCGGTTGCGGCACCGCGTTCAGCAGCCGCCGGGTGTATTCGTGTTGCGGATCGGCGAAGACCTGCCGGCTGTCACCCTGCTCCACGATGGCGCCGGCATACATCACCACGACGTCGTGAGCCAGGTGCTTGACGACCGAAAGATCATGGGAGACAAACAGATAAGATAGGCCGAACCGCTCTTGCAGGTCCAGCAACAAATTGATTATCCCGGCCTGGATGGATACGTCGAGCGCGGACACCGGTTCGTCGAGCGCCAGGATCTTCGGCTGCAGTGCCAGCGCGCGGGCGATGCCGATGCGCTGCTTCTGGCCGCCGGAGAATTCGGCGGGGTAACGGACCGCGTCGGCGCGGCGCAGACCCACGATGTCCAGCAGCTCGGCGACGCGCACGTTGGTGCGACCTTTGTCGAACCCATTGGCCCGCAGGGGTTCCGCCAGCAACTCGGACACCGGTAGCCGCGGATCCAGCGACGCGATCGGGTCTTGGAACACGACCTGGATGTCGCGCCGCAGCGCTCGCCTGCGCGCCGTGCTCAACGTGGTGACATCGGTGCCCAGCACTTCGATCGAACCCGACTGGGGCCCGGTGAGTTCCAGGATCTCGTGCAGAGTGGTCGACTTGCCCGAACCCGACTCACCGACGATGCCCAGGGTGCGGCCCTGCCGCAGCTCGAAACTGACGCCGTCGACCGCGCGGACCTCGCCGGCGCTGCGGCGCAACACGCCCTTGGTCAGCCGGTAGGTCTTGGTCAGGTCGCGCACCGCGACGACCACCGAGCCGTCGGCCGATTCCGCTTGGTGGGCTTCGGTGCTCACGCCGTAGATGTCCGCGGCGCTTCGGCCGTCGACTTGCTCGGTGCGGATGCAGGCCGCCCGGTGATCGGTGCCGACGGCAAGTAATTCCGGCTCCTCGAGCCGGCATTCGTCGATGGCCAGCGGGCAGCGCGGCGCGAACGGGCAGCCGGGATCCAGGCCGGCCAGCGACGGCGGCGCGCCGGGGATCGGCACCAGCCGGGTGCCCTGAGCGGCGTCCAGTCGCGGCACCGAACCCAGCAGCCCGACGGTGTAGGGCATCCGCCGGTCCCGGTAAAGGTCACGCACGGAAGCGGATTCGACGACCCGCCCGGCGTACATCACCAACGCCCGGTCGGCGAACTCGGCGACCACACCGAGGTCGTGGGTGATGATCAGCACCCCGGCGCCGGTGATGTCGCGGGCCGTCTTGAGCACCTCGAGGATCTGCGCCTGCACCGTGACATCCAGCGCGGTGGTCGGCTCGTCGCAGATCAACAGGTCGGGGTCGTTGGCGATCGCGATCGCGATCACCACCCGTTGCCGCTCACCGCCGGACAGCTCATGGGGAAACGCTCGGGCGCGCCGTTCCGGCTGGGCGATTCCCACTAGTTCGAGCAGTTCCACCGCGCGCCGGCGGGCGGCCTTCTTGCCCGCCCGCGGCTGATGGATCTCGATCGCCTCGGCGATCTGATCGCCGACGGTGTAGACCGGCGTCAGCGCCGACATCGGGTCCTGGAACACCATGCCGACCGTCTTGCCGCGAAACCGCGACATGGCGTCGTCGCCGAGGCCAAGCAGCTCGGTGCCGTGCAACCGGACCGAGCCGCGCACCCGCGCGTACTCGGGCAACAGTCCGATGGCCGCCATCGCCGAAACGGACTTCCCCGAACCGGATTCGCCGACCATCGCGACGACCTCTCCCGGTTCGATGCGATAGCTGATGCCGCGCACCGCGGTCACCGGCGCGCCGCCGGCTCCGAAGGTGACCGCCAGGTCGGTCACCTCGAGCAGCGCGCTCATCCGCCCCCACCCCGCAGCCCCGCGCTGCCGGGGTCGAGCGCGTCGCGCAGTCCGTCGCCGGTGAGGTTGGCGCACACCAGGATCAGCACCAGCACGCCCGCCGGAAACAGAAACACCCACGGAAAGGTGGTCGCCGATTGGGTTCCGTTGGCGATCAACGTTCCCAGCGACACGTCCGGCGGCTGGATACCGAAACCGAGGAAGCTCAGGCCGGTTTCGGCCAGGATGGCCGAGGCGACGTTGAGCGCGGCGTCGATGATCAGGATGGAAGCCACGTTCGGCACCACGTGGCCGAGGATGATGCGACTGCTCGATACCCCCATATACCGTGCGGCCCGGATGAATTCGCGTTCACGCAAACTCATGGTCATGCCGCGCACCATGCGTGAGCTGACCATCCACCCGAACCCGGCCAGCAGCAGCACCAGCATCAACACGTTGGCCGAGTTCTTGATTCGCGGCGTCACGATGGCGATGAGGATGAAGCTGGGCACCACCAACAGCAGGTCGACCACCCACATCAAGGCGCGGTCGCGCCAGCCACCGAAATAGCCGGAGATCGCCCCGACGGTGGCGGCGATGCCAGTGGAGATCACCGCGACGCAGACGCCGATCAGCATCGATTTCTGCATGCCGCGCAGGATCTGCGCCAACAGGTCCTGACCCAGCGCGTTGGTGCCCAGCCAGTGCCGCGCGTTCGGCGGCGCCAACAGCGCGGTGAAATCAAGGTCCTCATAGGAGTACGGCAGCACCGCGGGCAGCGCGTAGCAGCCGACGAACAACAGGACCAGCAACGCCAGCGACGCCACCGCGAACCGGTTGCGACCGAACCGCCGTAGCACCAGGGTGCGCCGTGAGGTGAAATCCGCGACTTCGTGGCCCGAAAACCCATGGGCGCCATCGGCATTCGTCTCAGAGGTCATGACACCCGCACCCGCGGATCAAGGGCCGCGTAGAACACGTCCGAGAGCAGCCCGGCCAGCAACACCACCGCCCCGGAGAACAGGGTGATCGCCGCGATGATGTTGGTGTCCTGCGTCGCGATGCCGGCCACCAGCCATTCGCCCATGCCGTGCCAGCCGAAGATCTTCTCCACGAACACCGCTCCGGTGACCAGGCCCGCCACCCCGTAGGCGAACAGGGTGGCCAGCGGGATCAGGGCGGTCCGCAGCCCATGCTTGACCAGCGCGCGCCGGCGGGTCAGCCCTTTGGCGCGCGCGGTGCGAATGAAGTCCTGGCCGAGGACGTCGAGCATCGCGTTGCGTTGGTATCGGCTGTAGCCGGCCGCGGCGGCCAGCGCCAGGGTCAGCGACGGCAGGACCAAGTGGCGCAACCGGTCGAGCAGCTGCGCACCGGCCCCGCCGGTAACCCCCGGTGAGGTCTCCCCGGTGTAGTCGAAGACGTGAACGCCCAGCGCCCAGTTCACCCGCAGCGCACCGAGGATCAGCAGGCTGGCGATCACGAACGTCGGCGTGCTGAGCACCAGCAGCGCCACCAGGGTGACGACGCGGTCGCTGAGTCGATACTGCCGAATCGCGCCCCACGCCCCGGCCGCGATGCCCAGCGCGGTGCCCGCCAGTGAACCGATGACGAGCAGGCGCAGGGTGACTCCGACGCGACGCCAAAGCGTGGTCCCGACTGGCTGCCCGGTGACCGTTTTGCCGAAGTCGCCGCGCACGGCGTGCGAGGCCCAGTGCGCGTAGCGGATCGGTATCGCCTCGTCCAAGCCGAGTGTGTGGGCCTTGGCGTCAATCACGGCCTGCGGCGGCCGCGGGCTGCGCTGCAGCAGGCTGTCGAGTGGCCTGAAGGCCACCGACGTCAGGCAAAACGTGAGAAACGATGCCAGCGCCAGCAGCACAACGTAGTTGAGCAACCGGCGTGCCAGAAATCGAGTCATGCCCGTCCGCACACCCCACGTTGCATTGGGACAGGCTATCGAGCCGGCAGCACGGCGTCGCGCGTTGCGGCGTCGGGTGCACTCGGTCGCTTTCGATCCGGTTGATTCTCACCGGTGAATCGCGTGTGATCGGTTGTTAGGATCCACCGCGGCACCGAGGCCGTGCAGCAAACGCGCACGTTTCGGGCCGCGACACTCCCAAGGAGGCTTGCGTGACGGTTACCGATGATTACCTGGCCAACAACGCCGAATATGCGAGCACTTTCGAAGGGCCACTGCCGATGCCGCCGGGCAAACATGTCGCGGTCGTCGCGTGCATGGACGCCCGGCTCGATGTCTATCGCATCCTCGGCCTCAACGAGGGGGAGGCTCACGTCATCCGCAACGCCGGAGGGGTCGTCACCGACGACGTCATCCGCTCGCTGGCCATCAGCCAGCGGTTGCTGGGAACGCGGGAGATCATCCTGATCCACCACACCGACTGCGGCATGCTCACCTTCACCGATGACGACTTCAAGCGCAGCATCCAGGAGGAGACGGGCATCAAGCCCGGGTGGGCTGCCGAGGCGTTCGCCGACCTCGCCGAGGACGTCCGGCAGTCGCTGCGCCGCCTGGAGGCCAGCCCGTTCGTCACCAAGCACGTCTCCGCGCGCGGATTCGTGTTCGACGTGGCCACCGGCAAGCTCGACGAGGTGACGCTCTAGCCGGTCAGCCGACCTTGTAGGTCGCCAGCGCCTTGGCGACCAGCGTCCCCTGCGGGTCGATGATCTCGGCCTCGCAGTTGACCAGCGAGCGGCCGCGCCGCAGCACTCGGCCGACGCCGATGACGTCGGTGGCCCGGGCCGGGGCCATGAAGTCCAGCGCCATGGAGACCGTCACGCCCCGCAATTCGGGCGGCGCCTGCGCTCCGCACCATGCCGCCGCCATGACGGTGAGATCGGCGAGCGTGGCGATGGCGCCGCCGTGGACCATGTCACCGATGGTCACGTTGGACGGGTCCCAGGGCAGTCGCAGCCGCACCTCGTCGTCCTCGAGGCGGTCGGCAACGATGCCCAGCTTGACCACGAAGGGGGACTGGGGGAGGAACTGCGCGATGACGTCGCGACCGCTCGGTGTGGCTGGTCCGGCGGGTTGAGGGGTGGCAGTCATCCGTCCATGCTTTCGCACCCGTCACCGGCGGCAAAAGTACCGCCGCGCCTCTTGACGCGATGTGTCCGGTGGCCGCCGCGCGCGCCACCAGGCGTCGGCTCGTCGGCCCGCGGTTGACAGCGCCAACGGGAACTGGTCTTATATTTTGTTAAAGTGCCAAAGTTGGTCAGTTCTGCCAGGTTTAATGAAGGAAGCTATGACCGGTGATCTGAAGGTGGCCCCCGCCGCCGGGCAATACGAGTTGAGCCATCTGCGCTCGCTGGAGGCAGAGGCGATCCACATCATCCGGGAGGTGGCCGCGGAGTTCGAGCGGCCGGTGCTGCTGTTCTCGGGCGGCAAGGATTCCATCGTCATGCTGCACCTGGCGCTGCGGGCGTTCCGCCCCGGGCGGTTGCCCTTCCCGGTGATGCACGTCGACACGGGGCACAACTTCGACGAGGTGATCGCCACCCGCGACGAGTTGGTCGCCGAGCACGGTGTTCGCCTGGTGATCGCCTCGGTCCAGGAGGACATCGACGCCGGGCGGGTCGTCGAGCCACGCCAGGGGCGGAACTCGATCCAGACCGTGACCCTGCTGCGCGCCATCCGGGAGAACAAGTTCGACGCCGCCTTCGGCGGAGCGCGCCGCGACGAGGAGAAGGCCCGCGCCAAGGAACGCGTCTTCAGCTTCCGCGACGAGTTCGGCCAATGGGATCCCAAGGCGCAGCGGCCCGAGCTGTGGAACCTCTACAACGGCCGCCACCACAAGGGCGAGCACATCCGGGTGTTCCCGTTGTCCAACTGGACCGAGTTCGACATCTGGTCCTACATCGGCGCCGAAAACATCGCGCTGCCGTCGATCTATTACGCGCACCGGCGCAAGGTATTTCGTCGCGACGGCATGCTGCTGGCGGTGGACCGCAACATGCAACCGGGTGACGACGAGCCGGTGTTCGAGACGACGGTGCGTTTCCGCACCGTCGGCGACGTCACGTGCACCGGATGCGTGGAATCGCAGGCCGCCACGGTGGACGAGGTCATCGCCGAGACCGCGGTGTCCCGGCTGACCGAGCGCGGGGCCACCCGGGCTGACGACCGCATCTCGGAGGCGGGCATGGAAGACCGCAAACGGCAGGGGTACTTCTGATGACAACGCTTTTGCGGCTCGCGACCGCGGGTTCGGTCGACGACGGCAAGTCCACCCTGATCGGCCGCCTGCTGTATGACTCCAAGGCCGTGATGGAAGACCAGTGGGCCGCGGTGGAACAGACGTCCAAGGACCGCGGACACGACTACACCGACCTGGCGCTGGTGACCGACGGCCTGCGGGCTGAGCGCGAACAGGGCATCACGATCGACGTCGCTTACCGCTACTTCGCCACTCCCAAGCGCAAATTCATCATCGCCGACACCCCCGGCCACATCCAGTACACCCGCAACATGGTGACCGGGGCGTCGACCGCGCAGCTGGTGATCGTGCTCGTCGACGCGCGACATGGCCTGCTGGAGCAGTCGCGCCGGCACGCCTTCCTGGCATCCCTGCTGGGCATCCAGCACATCGTGCTCGCGGTCAACAAGATGGACCTGATCGGCTGGGACAGAGAGAAATTCGAGGCCATCCGGGACGAATTCCACGCCTTCGCCGCGCGTCTGGACGTGCACGACGTGGCCACCATTCCGCTTTCGGCGCTGCACGGCGACAACGTGGTGACCAAGTCCGACCAGACACCGTGGTACGAGGGCCCGGCGTTGCTGTCGCACCTCGAGGAGGTGTACATCGCCGGTGACCGCAACATGGTCGACGTGCGGTTCCCGGTCCAGTACGTCATCCGCCCGCATACCCGCGAACACCAGGACCACCGCAGCTACGCCGGCACGGTCGCCAGCGGGGTCATGCGGCCGGGTGATGAAGTGGTGGTGCTGCCGGTCGGCAAGCGCACCCGGATCACCGCGATCGACGGGCCGAATGGTCCGGTGGAAGAAGCGTTTCCGCCGATGGCCGTATCGCTGACCCTGGCCGACGAGATCGACATCTCGCGCGGTGATTTGATCGCCCGCACCCACAATCAGCCCAGGGTGGCGCAGGAGTTCGACGCGACGGTGTGCTGGATGGCCGACAATGCGGCGCTCGAGCCCGGCCGCGACTACGTCATCAAGCACACCACCCGGACCACGCACGCGAAGGTGACCGCGCTCGACTACCGGCTCGACGTCAACACCCTGCATCGCGACAAGAGCGCAACGGCGTTGCAGCTCAACGAACTCGGTCGCATTTCGCTGCGCATCCAGGTGCCGCTGCTGCTCGACGAGTACACCCGCAACCCCAGCACCGGCTCGTTCATCCTCATCGACCCGCACACCAACGGCACGGTGGCCGCCGGCATGGTGCTGCGCGACGCTTCGGCGCAGGCGGCGAGCCCGAACACCGTGCGGCACAAGCCATCCGCCATCGCCGAGGCGCGGCCGCGGGGCAAGACGGTGTGGTTCACCGGTTTGTCCGGATCCGGCAAGTCGTCGGTGGCCATGCTGGTGGAGCAGAAGCTGCTCGAAAAGGGTTCTCTGGCTTACGTTCTCGACGGTGACAACCTGAGACACGGTTTGAACGCCGACCTGGGCTTTTCCATGGCGGACCGGGCCGAAAACCTGCGCCGGCTGGCACACGTGGCGGCGCTGCTCGCCGACGCCGGCAATGTCGTGCTGGTGCCGGCGATCAGTCCGCTGACCGAGCAACGCGAACTGGCGCGCCAAGTGCACGTCGACGCCGGCTTCGACTTCTTCGAGGTGTTCTGTGACACCCCGATCGAGGAATGCGAAAAGCGTGATCCCAAGGGCCTGTACGCCAAAGCCCGGGCGGGGGAGATCACCCAGTTCACCGGCATCGACAGCCCGTATCAGGCGCCAGTGAATGCCGACCTGCGCCTGACCCCGGACGGTACCGTCGAGGAGCAGGGGCAGCGGGTCATCGACCTGCTCGAATCGAGCGGGTAGCACGCCAGGTCAGCCAGGCTGCACCGATATTGTGCCGCCGGGTGGCACAATCCTGTGAGTGCGCATGTCGGCGAAGGCGGAGTATGCCGTGCGGGCGATGATTCAGCTCGCCACGGTGCCCGACGGAACGCTGGTGAAGACCGACGACCTGGCCCAGGCCCAGGGCATCCCGCCGCAGTTCCTCGTCGACATCCTGACCAACCTGCGCACCGACCGGCTGGTGCGCAGCCACCGCGGTCGTGAAGGCGGCTACGAATTGGCCCGTCCCGGCAAAGACATCAGCATCGCTGACGTGCTGCGCTGCATCGACGGACCGTTGGCCAGCGTCCGTGACATCGGGCTGGGCGATCTACCGTATTCGGGTCCGACGGCGGCGCTCACCGACGTGTGGCGCGCGCTGCGGGCCAGCATGCGTTCGGTGCTCGAAGAAACGACGTTGGCCGACGTCGCCGCCGGTGCCCTGCCCAAGCATGTCGCGCAACTGGCCGACGACTATCGCCGGCAGGAAAGCCAGCGGCACGGTACGGCGCGCACCGGCGACTGAGCGAAGTTTCCGCTCAGCCCGCCGATCCGTACGGGCTGGTGAGGATCTCCATGGCATGGCCGGACGGGTCCAGGAAATAGACCCCGCGCCCACCGTGGTTGTGGTTGATCTCGCCG
Source organism: Mycobacterium sp. 1245801.1 (assembly GCF_001673055.1). Lineage (NCBI taxonomy): Bacteria > Bacillati > Actinomycetota > Actinomycetes > Mycobacteriales > Mycobacteriaceae > Mycobacterium > Mycobacterium sp. 1245801.1. Next base: position 9,189 of record NZ_LZKY01000028.1, on the reverse strand, counting down.
GGACGGTTGGCGCCCGGATCGGCCCAGTGCTGCAGCCCGCGTGAGGAAATCCTGGCGTAGATGGCGTCGAACTCCTGCTCGGACACCAGGAACGCGTAGTGCTGGCGCGGGATGTCCGCGCCTTCCGGGGCGTCGGCGTAGTCGAGACTTACACCGTGCTCGAGTTCGACGACCATGAAGTGGCCGAAGGGCTTTGGGCTGGGCAGGCCGAACAGCTCGGTGAGGAACTCGGCTGATTCTCGTTTATCGCATGACGCGACGATGGTGTGGTTGAAACTGATGGTCATAGTTCTTTCCAGTCAACCACCGTCCGCCGGGCGCGACAACGCCGCGCTATTTCGGCGCGGTTAGCTCGAGGGCGATGTTGTCGGGGTCACGGAACTCCAGGATGTAGGACGGTCCGATGTCTTTGACCGGCTCATGACCGACGCCGAGTTCGTCGAGATGTGCTGCCGCCGAATCCAATTCGTCTTTGCTGGCGAGCCGGAAGGCAATGTGGTCGAGGCCGACGCGATCCTCGTCGAAGCGGTCCGCGGCCACCGGGCGCAGACCGAGTAGCGTGCCGCCGAGGTCGTAGATCACGCCGCCGTACAGGAAGCTCAACTGGTTGCGGGTGGGTTCATCGGCGTTGTCGGGGACCTCGATCAAAACCGGCCAGCCGAACACGCTCTCGTAGAACTGCCGCGACCGCTCGATATCGGTCACGGTCAGCCGGACATGCGCGATGGAACTACTGGTGAACGCCACTCGGTCCATGGTTCCACTGATGGGCTGCATTAGAAACATGCCAAAATCGCCGTCGTGCAGATTGCGATGACCATGCCGGTGATGGAGCCGGATCTGGATGCGACCGTGCTCGAGACCTGGGCGCGCGCCATTGACGAGGGGCCGTTCTCGTCGCTGTGCTGGGGTGAGCGCATCGCGTTCGACAACCCGGACAACCTGACGTTGCTGGGTGCGCTGGCCGCCTGGACCAAGCGGGTGCGGCTGCTGACCACGGTCATCGTGCCGCAGCTACACGATCCGGTGATGCTCGCCAAGGGGCTAGCGACCGGCGACCTGCTCAGCGGCGGCCGGCTCACCGTGGGCATCGGCGTGGGCGGTCGGCACGAGGACTACCACGCCGTGGGCGCCGATCCGGCGACGCAGACGATGCGCGGCATGGCCGAACGCGTGGCGGTGATGAAGCGGGTCTGGGCGGGGGAGAAGACCTCCGATTCGGTGCTGCCGGTCGGCCCGGCGCCGGTGCAGCCCGGCGGTCCGCCGCTGTTCGTCGGGAGTATCGGACCGAAAACCATCCGCAGCGCGGCCGCGTGGGCCGACGGGCTGGCCGGCACCACCCTGGACCTCGACGTGGCCAAGCAGAACGAGCTGTTCGACGTGACCCGGGCGGCCTGGGCGCAGGCCGGCAAGCCCAAACCCCACCTGATCACTTCGTTCTGGTTCGCCTTCGGCTCGCCCGAGGGGTCCCGCGACCAGATCCACCGTCACCTGCGCCGCTACATGAACTGGATACCGGCCGACTACGTCGACGCGATGGCACCGATGACCGGCTGGGCCGGCAGCGAGGACGAGCTGCTCGACGTGTTGCGCAGGTTCGCCGAGATCGGCACCGATGAGGTCCAGCTGATCCCCACCAGCTCGGATGTCGATCAGCTTCGTCGCGCCGCGGACGTGGCAGCACGGCTCTAGCGTTACGGCAACGCTGCAGGTCAAATCGGGTGAATTGCCGCGCCGACGCGGTGGCGATTTCATTAGCGGCATGACGCAGCAGGAGCTGCCCGCCCCGCTAGCCGTACTGACCGGGCTCATGACCGAGTGCGCGAGCAACGGCGACTACGCCGGGGCCGCGCGGCAGGCGAACGAGCTGGTCACCCTGTGCCGGGCGACGCTGGGCGAGCGGCACCCCACCGTGCTGGAACTCAAGGTGTCGCTGGCCACCGTGCAACTGCGCGCCGGCGACGACGCCGTCGCCTACGAAGAGTTCGCCCGATTGATCCCCGACCTGGTCGAGGTGCTCGGGCGCGATCACCTCAGCACCCTGACCGCCCGCCACCTCCTGGCGGGCCGGCAACAACCGTCGCTGTCAGCGCTCGCCGAGTGGTCGCAGCTTTTCGCCGACGAACAGCGCGTGTTGGGCGCCGAACACGAGAGCGTGCTGGTCGCCCGCGAGAAAATCGCCGAGAAGCGTTGGGAGATAGGCGATTTCGTCGGTGCGCTGGCCGAGGGTGAACACGTACTCGCCGCGCGGCGGCGCGTGCTGGGTGACGACCACGCCGACACCCTCGGCACGCGGTTGATGCTGGCGATCTGGCGGGGCCGCTCCGGTGACGTCCCCACGGCCGTCGCCGAGCTCGAACCGTTGATCGGCGAGCTGCGCGACAAGCTGGGCGACGACCACGTTCACCTGCTGATGGCCCGGCACATGTTCACGCTGTGGGCCCCGGACCTGGCCGGCGTAAAGGACGAGGTCGCGGCGTGGGAGGCGCTGGTCGACGAGGAGGCGCGGGTGCTGGGCGACGAGCATCCGGTGACCGTCGCCGCCCGCCATGAGCTGGCCGGATGGTGCGCCCGGCACGGCCGGCCACCGGACGAATCCGGTGGCCGATCCGCTTCGGCCCGCAGGTGCGCTGAGCGTTAGGTCGCCGCTTTGTCCACCGGACGCTCGTCGGCGGCAGGCTCCTGGGGCGGCTGCCCCTTGCGCAGCGTCTCCAGCAGCTCGCGATACGGCCCCACCAGATAGACGGTGTCGCCGCCGCGCAGCCAGGCGTCGCGACGAGGGTGCAGCTCGACAGGGGTGTCCCGGCGGGTGATCGCGATGACCCGGGTCTGGGTGGACATCTCGAACATGCGCAGCCCGTCGAGTTCGCTGCCGGCCGCCACGTGCATCGCGCCGACCATGAACGAACGCTGCCCGATCGAAAACGTGCCCAGCACCTGCAGGCCCATCGCGGCACCGATGAACCAGGGCGCCGCCAGGTCGACGGTCGAGCGAACGTTCTCAAAGCCGAACCGCTTGGCCACCGCATCGCCGAGGGCGCGGTCGTAGATGCGCAGCACGATGGGCACATCGGGCCGGTTGACCTCGGGCATCACCCTGGGACCCAGCATCTCGCGCAGCACGATTCCGGTCTCGATGTTGACCATGTCGTCCTGGGTCAGCACCGCGACGGCCCGGGCGCGGTCGACGCGGGCCGCCTCGAGTGTCTGGCGCAGCGTTGCGTCCCCGAAGATCACCGGTACGTCGAGTTCGTCTGCGGTGGAGAGGAATCGGTTGTTCTCGTCGCGTTCGATCACCGCGACGTCATATCCGGCGGCGGTCAGGTCGCCGACGACGCGGCTGCCGAACGAGCCCAGCCCGACGACGATGATGTGGTTGCGCAGATGGCGCGCGCGCCGAACCCCGGCCGATTGCAGGAAGCGGCGTGACAGCAGCAAGTCGGCCAGGAATGCGACGAGCAGCGCGGTGGTGGTTACGCCGGAAAACATCAAGGCGACGGCGAAGATTCGCAGCCACGCGGACTGGTGCAGGAAGGTGAATTCGCCGTAACCCACGGTGGTGATGGTCTCCGCGGTGAAGTACATCGCGTCCAGCCAGGACAGTCGCGGCCGCGTGTACGAGAAGTGCACGACGACCGTCGACGCGAGCAACAGACTGAGCGCGAGCAGCATTGCGGGGAAGAGCATGGGATTGACGTCGTCGCGCATCGCCCGCGCGGCGTCGGAAACCCGCCGCATCCATGACTGGCGTGAGCGGGTCGCGGCCGGCCGGGGAGTCTTGATGCCGCGCGCGGCCAGCTCGTCGGCGCTGCCGATCATGGCGGTCCAGTCGCCCTTGCGCACTTCGTGATCTCGTCCGGGACAGGGCACCACTTCGTCGGATCTCGCGGAGTTCGCGCCGTGGATCACGGCCACCGGTGCCAGGTCGCCGTAGATCTCACGAAGGGTCGCGTCGCGCGGCGCCTCGGCCCCCGACACCAGGAATTTGATGCCGGCCGCCTCGACCGGGTGGGTGCTGCTCGCCAGACAGGCTTCGACGACCGACGGCGCCGCGAGGTCGGCGACGTCCAGGATGGCCCCGGGACCGTTGTCGGCGGCCACCGCTCCGCGCAGCACGTCGTTGCCCAGTCGGGCGACCACGCGCACACGAGGATTCGCTTTCCTTGCCAGCAAGGCGATTTCGAGATTCTTCGCGTCGTCGTCCCCGGCGCAGACGATGGCGTGCGCGCGGGCGAGATCGGTGGCGACGAGCTCCTCGCTGTGCAGCTTGACGATGGTGGCACCGGCGCGGTTCAGTTCCTCGGCAATCGTTGTCGCGAGCGCGTTGTCACCGCTGACGATGATGTGGCGGCGCGTGCTCATGTATCCCCACCTCTGCGACATTTGTTGCTACGACTATCGGGCACTGCGTCGATGGATGCCAGCGTGACATGTCCGGACTCCTCTTGAGGGAGATAATGACGCGGATCATCGCTTGACGGCGAAGCTGTAGGACTGATTGGGAGGGTGCGGTGGAGGGTGGGCCGCTGGATTGGTGGTTGGACCGGATCAACTTGCTTATCGACATGACTGGCGATGTCGATCTGGGTGGATCGGTCACGCTGGATTATTCCGAGGCATCGTTGTCGGCGCTGGAGGCCGCGGCGCGCGATCGGTTGGCCGATCCGGCTGAGGCGCTCGAGGACGCAAATCAGTCGTTCACCGCGGGGGTGGTGGCGTATCTGGGTGAGGCCTTGATGCGTGTCGGTGGTGGGCGGTGGGACTGGGTCGCCGAGCCGCCCGCGGGTGTCGCGGTTGATGACCCCGGACTGCGGCGGCGGCTGTCTGAGCATCGTTGGCGGATCGACAGTGCGGGCGAACCCGATGCGACGGGCTTTCCGATCATCCGCCCCGACTCCGAATCGGGGCTGGAGGCGTTGTCGCCGACGCATCTGTTGCTGCAAGCGTTGGCCGATGAGAGTGCGGTGTTGGTGGCCGTGTACGGGCGCTGGCGGCAGGTCGTCCAGGACTATGCCGAAGCGCATCCTGGGTGGTCCCCGGTCAAAGAGCGCACTCTGGCGGATGGTCTGTTCAATGCTCCGCCGCCCTCGACGGTGCTCGATGACTGGCTGGCTCACCAGGAGCAGCATTTCGCCGATTGGGCGGCCCGCAACGGTGGCAACTGGGATTACAGTCCCGACAGCATCGGCCGACTCACTGCCCTCGTGCTGCAGGTGACGCCGACGGTCGAGGCTTTCCATGCTCCGGCCAATGCCGACTTCGTCGATGGCGCTTCCTATTACCTGGGCGAAATGCTGCGCCGTGGCCATCCGTCCCGATGGGTCTACCGCGACTTCGCCGACGAGGGCGATTCGATTACCGCGAACTTCAAGATTCAGCTCAACGACGACGCCGGCTTCACGGCGGCATACCATCTGCTCTCCGCCATGGTCAGGCATAAAGATCCCGGCGATACCCGCGCGTACTACGACGAATGGGTCGGCTGAATTCTCAAGCCCGTCAACCTCACTTAGGATCGCGACATCTTGTGCTTCGCCTTCGAGCGCGAAGTCCGACGGGGAGGGCCGCACATGGCTCGGGTTTGGCTGATTTGGCGTCGCGTCGTTGCGACCGCCCTGGTTCTGGTGTTGGCGTCGCTGCTGACGCCCACGCGCCAGGCCATTGCGGATCCCGCACCGAAACTGCCCGGATACTCCGCCGACCAGGATCCGCCGCCGGGCAAGACCCCGCTCACCTATACCTTTCCATCGGCCAATGGCCTCTCTGCGCTACCCGCACCGAGCCGCGCGGCTTTGATCGATATCAATACCAGGGGCAAGTACAAAGCCGGCACCGAACAACACCTCTACAAGAGCTGGCTGGTCTACCAGAACCAACGGGCCCCCGCCGTGGCGAATCCACTGAGCTGGGCGGACTATCGCGACGCTTACGTGCGCGCCTTCAACAATCGCAACACCGGCACCAGCTTCGAAACCGCGCTCGATCAAGAGCTGAAGTTGACGGAGAACGGATACATCCGCAACCGGAAGATCAAGGGCACCTCGATCAACCGCCGCCCTGACTTCCACAACGATCAAGAAATCGTCGAGATCAAGACCGGGGCCGTCGACAAGGCGCAGCTCGAAGACTTCCTACGCATCGCGCAGCAGACCGGCCGTCGCGTGGTGTACATCTTCCCGGACAAGCCGCCGCCGGCCACGCTGCAAGCGATGCTTGCCGCCGGCCAAGGCCTGGGCGCATCCGACCGGCTATTCGTCCGCTATTACCCGACGGTGGGTGTACCCGACCCGTCCGGGAAAGCCGTACTCGCCAGCGGCGGGCAGAACCCCGTGAACGGCGGTGCCGATCAAACCACGGGCGCTTCTCCGGACTCGCCGGCCCAGGCAATCGAACAAGCCTTCGTCTCCGGGCAGGTCAACGCCGACATGGACATTGAACAGGCGGCCCAGGACCCCGAGTCGGTGCCCGAGTCGGTGCCCGTCTCGGCGCCAGCCCCCGCGCCGGGCCAGCAAGCGCCCGGTTCGGCTCCGGCGCCCGCACCGGGCCAGCAGGCTCCCGCCCCGGGGCAGCAGGCGCCCGCCCCGGCACCGCAGGCGCCCGGCCCTGCACCCCAGGCCCCCGGTTCGGTTCCTGCGCCGCAAGCGCCCCGACCAGTTCCGGCTCCGCAAACGCCCAGGCAGGCGGCCGGTCCGATGCCGATCAATCCGGGAGCCGTTGTCGGTCCGATCGTCGACGCCGGAGTGCTGGCGGGCGTGACGGCCGCCAACACCGTCGCCGGCATCATCGGCGCCGCCACGGGCGGCGCTGCCACCGTTTTGGCCAACGTCACGGGTGGGCTGGTCAGCGGCATCGCCGGCGCGGTGACCGGGGGAATCGTCGGTGGCGTGGCCAGCGGGATCGGCGGCGGCGTCGCGAGCGGGCTTGGTGCCGTTACCAGCGGGATCGGTGGCGTGCTCGGCGGCGTCGACTTCTCCACGCTGCAGCTGCGCTACATCTCCGACACCGACCTGAACGGCAACGGTGTGCAGTACTCCTTCGCCGCCAATACGCAAACCGGCGCTGCACCGTCGTTCGGTGGAAATGCCAACGCCTACATGGCTTCCGATTCGTTCTTCGTGTGGCTGGCGCTGCCCACCTCGGCCTTCACGGTGAACCTCAACCCGAACGAACCCGACCGCATCATCGACGCCCAGTTCGGTCGCACCGACGCCGGGCGGATCCTGCTGGAAGCCGACTACACCATGAAGCAGGCCACGGCGAAGCTCGTCGACCCCGCCACGCCGGACGGCCGCCAATTCCTGGACGCGCTGAAAGGCTCCAAATGCTTTTCGCCGCAACGTAAGTGGATCATCCCGTTGCCGGCCAGCGTGTCCACCCAGGGAGACTCGATGTACATCCTGGACGCCCCGCTTGATGTGAAGCTCGAGATCGAGGGAATGGACTTGAAGCCGGGCATCGGCTGCCCCGCCCAGGACGCCGGAATCACCCGCCAAAACGACGATCTGTACCGGACCATGATCCTGCCGAAGATCGTCGACGAGGTGAATCACGCGCCCGAATACGCCGATCTGCGCCGCGTGTATGCGAGCCGGATCGCCGCGGAGTGGTACCGGCAACGCAGCGCCACCAAGGCCACCGCCTACTCGAAAATCGTTGACTCGGGCAACATCGACGCCTGGACGTCGAAGGAACCCTTCAGCCCGCAGGAACTGTTCGACCGCTACCGCAAGTCCTTCTACGAAGGAGACGCGACCTACAGCTGGCAGACCGGTGACCGCACCACCTGGAAACTGACTATCGGCGGCGTCGACTTCACCAACATCCCGATGGTCAACATGACGCCGAAGGACTTCGCCAAAGATCACCCCAACCTGCCCGCAACCGCAAGTGGTTCGCTGTTCGGCCCGCGGCTGCAGAGTTCGCCGCAACAGAGTTCCGCGCAGCAGGTCTGGCTGGGCGGCCTGACCAGTGCCCGACCCATGAGCCAGGTGTGGAAGGGCGATCCGGGCGTGCTCATTCCCATGCCGAAGTCGGTATTCGGCACGTCGCTGAGTCCGCTCATGTACGCCGCGATCGCGTTGCCGTTGGCCGCCTGGATCGGTGTCGGGGGCGCGCTGTGGTGGCGTCGTAGGCGACCGGCAGGCTTGCCGGGGAGGCGTTGACGATGTCAGACCATTCCCAGGATCCCTTCTCCGATCCCTTCGGCCCCCAACCGGTTTCGCCGTCGCCATCGTGGGGCCCGCCGGCTTCGCCCGGCCTGCCGCCGCCGCGAGCTACGCCGCGACCGCCCGCCGCGCCACCACCGCCCGTGGCGCCGCCACCGTCCATCCAGCCGTCGGCGTCGTCGGCCAAGGCGGCCGCGGGTATGTCCCCGGCCGCCGTGTTTTTCGGGAGCTATGTGTTCGCCGGCATCGCCGCGCTGTTGTTGGCGGCGGCGATCGCCGTGCTGGTGGCGATTTCGGATTTCCGTGCACGCGGTAGTACGTCGGGGCCGGTGCTGGTCGCGACGGCCGCCGGGTTGATCGTCGTCGCCGCGTTGGTGGTGTCGCTGGGTGTGCTCGACGATCGCGGCCGCAGCCGGGCCAGGATCGTGACGTGGGTCGTCTGCGGCCTCGGATTGGCCGCTGGCGCAGCGGTTTTCGTCGTCGACCCCGGCGGGTCGGTGGCGTGGTTCGGTCAGTTGCTGCAGGTGGGCGCGGTCGCGACGATCATCATTTCGGTCGCCTCCGCGGTGTTGCTCGCGCTGCCGGAGTCCAACGCGTACTTCCGCCAGGGCGGGCCTGCGCCCGTTACCGCATCGACCTTTCCGCAATCCGCTGCCTTCCCGCCGCCCGTCCCGCATCGGCCTCCGCCGTTCGCGCAACCGCCGGCTGGCACCACACCGCCTCCGAGGACGCCCGCGAATGACCCTGACTACGACCCCTTCTCATGACGGCTAGCTGGCCGGGTCCCAGTTGGCCCAACCCCTTCGATCCGGGCGCGCTCGCCCCGCCGGCGAATGTCTTTGATGGCGAAGTGGCCCAACACGATTCCCACCGGGGCAAGCAGGAACGCAAACACAACCGACAGCGTGGCCAGCGTGTTCACCTCGTCCGACGGCGGGCGAGCGGACGGTTGGGCGGGCGGCGGGGGCGGCGCTGGGCAACAGGCAGACCGGCCAGCCGACGGCGCACTCCAGCGCCACCACAG
>NZ_LZKY01000027.1:0-10251 GCF_001673055.1 Mycobacterium sp. 1245801.1 | reverse complement strand
GGCGAGTTGACCGTCGCCGCCGTCGAGCAGTCCCTGGACGAGGCCGCGGTGCGCTACGACCGGGACGGCGACCAGCACTACGACGTCATCAGCGCCTTCATCAAGTCGATCCGCGGCTCCGACGTCGACGCCGCGCTGCACTATCTGGCCCGCATGCTGGTCGCCGGGGAAGACCCGCGGTTCGTCGCGCGCCGGCTGATGATCCTGGCCAGCGAGGACATCGGCATGGCCGACTCGACCGCGCTGCAGGTGGCGGTCGCGGCCGCGCAGACCGTCGCGCTGATCGGGATGCCCGAGGCGCAGCTCACCCTGGCGCACTGCACGGTCTATCTGGCCACCGCGCCGAAGTCGAACGCGGTCACCACGGCGCTGGGTGCGGCGATGAGCGACATCAGGGCCGGCAAGGCCGGACTGGTTCCGCCGCACCTGCGCGACGGGCACTATTCGGGCGCCGCCGGGCTGGGCAACGCGCAGGGCTACAAGTACTCGCATGATCACCCGGATGGCGTTGTCGCGCAACAGTATCCACCCGACGAGCTGGTCGGTGTCGACTACTACCGGCCCACCGGCCGCGGCGGTGAACGCGAAATGGCCGGCCGGCTGGACCGATTGCGCGCGATCATCCGCAACAAGAGGGGACGGTCATGAAGGTCTTCACCGACGAGGAGATGGGCCGGCTGCTGCCCACCGCCAAGCCCTACAGTGTCGTCATCCTCAAGCGCGGCCCCAGGTTCGGCGACGAGTCGTCGGTCGGCGTGATCTGGGAGCACGGCCGGCGCAATTTCGGGCTGCGCGACGACGGGGTGCTCGCGGTGGTCCTGCCGGTCAGCGACGAGTCCGACGTCTGCGGCGTCGGAGTCTTCGCGGCGACGGTCGACGAGACCACCGGGATCATGAGCGAGGACCCCGGGGTCGCCGCGGGCGTCTTCACCTACGAGGTGCACGCCTGCCGCGGGTTCCCCGGCGACGCCTTGCCCTAGGCCCAGCCTGATTGCCCGGCTAGACCAGCTCGGGCACCCGCAGGTGGGCGATGGCCAGCTCGAACTCGGCCACGTCGATCACCTCGGCGCCCAGCTCGCGCACCCGCCTGCTGCGCAGTTCGCTGGCCCGGTCGCGGTTGCGGGCCATCGCCTCCATCGAGTCGAACGTGGAGCAGGTGACCGCCCGGCGGCACGCGGGGTGGTCGACGAGCAGGCTGGCGCTGCAGAACCCGTCGAGGTCCTCCAGCTCGGGCAGCACCGAGGACCGGTAGAAGTCCAGCGACCGGGTGAGCTGATCCGGCACCACCTTGAGCCAGGTGGCGCGCACGCACGCACCCTGTCGGGACGGGTGGTCGCGGTGCAGCAGGGCGATGTCCCATTCCTCGATCCGCGCGCTGCCGTCGAACATCAGCGCGGCCCGGTCACGGATGGGCGCGACCCGCTCGGCGCTGCCGCGCATCGCCTCGATGGTCTCCCACGAGCTGGTCGCGATGCAGGTGCCGGATTGCCGGTCGACCAACAGCGACAGCCCCACGCACCCGTCGATCTCGGTGAGGGCGGGCATGACGACGTCGCGAACGTGCGCAATTCCGATGTCGACCGACAGGGGTTGCGCCTGGATGGTGGTGGAACGTGCGTACACGGTCGACCCCTTCTGTCTCGGGGCGGCACCCCGGTGGCGCCACCGGTCCCACCAGTTACCTTCCTCCTGCCGGTTGCGTGCCGCAATGCCCAACTGTGGCCGCGCTCACAAACGATTGGCTGGTCGCGACGGTCGGGCCGTAGGCTTGTCCGGGTGCATACCGATGTGTTGGACGTGGACACCTCGCGCCGCCGCATCGTCGATCTCACCGAAGCGGTGCGCGGGTTCTGCTGGTCGCGCGGGGACGGCCTGTGCAACGTGTTCGTCCCGCACGCCACGGCGGGGGTGGCCATCATCGAGACGGGTGCCGGTTCCGACGACGACCTGGTCGACACGCTGGAACGGCTGCTGCCGCGCGACGACCGGTACCGGCACTCGCACGGCTCCCCGGGCCACGGCGCCGACCATGTGATGCCGGCGCTCGTCGCGCCGTCGGTGACGGTGCCGGTCTCGGGCGGGGAGCCGATGCTGGGCACGTGGCAAAGCATCGTCCTGGTCGACCTGAACCGGGACAACCCCCAACGCTCGGTCCGGCTGAGCTTTCTGGAGGGTTAGCGGCCGGACGCCCGGCGCGCCGGGGCAGGTACTGTGAGCGGTCGAAATGCGTCGTTAGATGGGCTTCTCACACCCGGCGAATAGGCTGGGAGCCAGACGTCGAAGTAACGGAAAGAAGCGGGCTGGAAAGTGCAGACACACGAGATCAGGAAGCGGTTTCTTGATCATTTCGTGAAGGCGGGCCACACCGAGGTGCCGAGCGCATCGGTGATCCTCGACGACCCCAACCTGCTGTTCGTCAACGCGGGCATGGTGCAGTTCGTGCCCTACTTCCTGGGCGCGCGCACTCCCGAGTACTCGACCGCCACCAGCATCCAAAAGTGCATCCGCACGCCCGATATCGACGAGGTCGGCATCACCACCCGACACAACACGTTCTTTCAGATGGCGGGCAACTTCTCGTTCGGCGACTACTTCAAGCGCCGCGCCATCGAGCTGGCCTGGACCCTGCTGACCAACAGCGTCGAGCAGGGCGGCTACGGCCTGGATCCCGAACGCATCTGGACGACGGTCTTTTTCGACGACGACGAGGCCGTGCAGCTGTGGCAGGAGATCGCCGGCCTGCCCTCCGATCGCATCCAGCGCCGCGGCATGGAAGACAACTACTGGTCGATGGGCATCCCCGGCCCGTGCGGCCCGTCCTCGGAGATCTACTACGACCGCGGGCCGGAGTTCGGCATCGAGGGCGGCCCGATCGCCAACGAGGACCGCTACATCGAGATCTGGAATCTCGTGTTCATGCAGAACGAGCGCGGCGAGGGCACCGGCAAGGCCGACTTCGAGATCCTGGGGCCGTTGCCGCGCAAGAACATTGACACCGGCATGGGCGTGGAGCGGGTCGCGTTCATCCTGCAGGGCGTGCACAACGTCTACGAGACCGACCTGCTGCGCCCGGTCATCGACACCGCCGCCGCCCGGGCGCCCCGCGGGTATGACGTGGGCAACCACGACGACGACGTGCGCTACCGGGTGATCGCCGACCACAGCCGCACCGCCGCCATCCTGATCGGCGACGGCGTCACGCCGGGCAACGACGGCCGCGGCTACGTGCTGCGCCGGCTGCTGCGCCGGGTGATCCGCTCGGCCAGGCTGCTCGACATCGAGGGGCCCATCGTCGGCGACCTGATGGCCACGGTGCGCGACGCGATGGGGCCGTCGTACCCCGAGCTGGTCGCCGACTTCGACCGGATCCGGCGCATCGCCGTCGCCGAGGAGACCGCGTTCAACCGCACGCTGGCGGCGGGCTCGAAGCTATTCGACGAGGTGGCCGGCACCACCAAATCCTCTGGCGCGAAGTCGATTTCGGGCGCGGACGCCTTCACCTTGCACGACACCTACGGATTCCCGATCGAGCTCACGCTGGAGATGGCGTCGGAGGCCGGCCTGCACGTGGACGAGGTCGGCTTCCGGGAACTGATGGCCGAGCAGCGCCGGCGCGCCAAGGCCGACGCCGCCGCGCGCAAACACGCCCACGCCGACCTGACCGCCTACCGCGAGCTGGTCGACGCCGGGCCGACCGAGTTCACCGGCTTCGACGAATTGACTTCCGAGGCAAGGATTTTGGGCATCTTCGTGGACGGCAAGCGGGTTCCGGTGGTCACCCACGGCACCGAGGGGGCCGACCGCGTCGAACTGGTGCTGGATCGCACGCCGCTGTACGCCGAGGCCGGCGGCCAGATCGCCGACGAGGGCACCATCAGCGGAACGGGCGCCGGCGAGACCGCCCGCGCCGCGGTCACCGATGTGCAGAAGATCGCCAAAACCCTGTGGGTGCACCGGGTCAACGTCGAGTCCGGCGAGTTCGTCGAGGGCGACACCGTCGTCGCGGCGGTCGACCCGCAGTGGCGCCGCGGCGCCACCCAGGGCCACTCCGGCACCCACATGGTGCACGCGGCACTGCGACAGGTGCTGGGCCCCAACGCCGTTCAGGCCGGCTCGCTCAACCGGCCGGGCTATTTGCGGTTCGACTTCAACTGGCAGGGGCCGCTGTCCGAAGAGCAGCGCACCCAGGTCGAAGAGGTGACCAACCAGGCCGTGCAGGCCGACTTCGAGGTGCACACCTTCACCGAGCGGCTGGAGAAGGCCAAGGCGATGGGCGCGATGGCCATGTTCGGCGAGGCCTACCCCGACGAGGTGCGGGTGGTGGAGATCGGCGGCCCCTTCTCGCTGGAGCTCTGCGGTGGAACCCACGTGCACAACTCGGCGCAGATCGGGCCGGTGACCATCCTGGGCGAATCCTCGGTCGGTTCCGGGGTGCGCCGGGTGGAGGCCTACGTCGGGCTGGAGTCGTTCCGGCACCTGGCCAAGGAACGCGCGTTGATGGCGGGGCTGGCGTCGACGCTGAAGGTGCCCTCCGACGAGGTGCCCGCCCGGGTGGCCAACCTGGTGGAGCGCCTCAAGGCGGCGGAAAAGGAACTCGAACGCGCCCGGCTGGCCGGCGCCCGGGCCGCCGCGACCAACGCCGCGGCGGGCGCGGAGCGCATCGGTAACGTCCGGGTGGTGGCGCAACGGATGTCCGGCGGGATGACGGCGGGCGATCTGCGCTCCCTGGTCGGCGACATCCGCGGCAAGCTGGGCAGCGATCCCGCGGTGGTCGCGCTGATCGCCGAGGGCGAGGGCGGGTCGGTGCCCTACGCCGTCGCCGCCAATCCGGCCGCCCAGGACCTGGGGCTTCGCGCCAACGACCTGGTCAAGCAGCTCGCGGCGACCGTCGACGGCCGCGGCGGTGGCAAGGCGGACCTGGCGCAGGGATCCGGCAAGGATCCGGCGGGCATCGACGCAGCGCTCGACGCGGTACGGTCCGAGATCGCCGTGATAGCGCGGGTCGATTGAGTGGTCTTGACACAGCACCGCTCGCCTGACCGGCCCGGCGATCCTCACCAGGACCCCGGCCGGGGACGACGGCTCGGCATCGACGTGGGCAGCGTGCGCATCGGCGTGGCCTGCAGCGACCCCGACGCCATCCTGGCCACCCCGGTGGAGACCGTGCGCCGCGACCGCAACGGCAAGCACCTGCGGCGGCTGGCCGCGCTGGTCGCCGAATACGAAGCCGTCGAGGTGGTGGTCGGATTGCCGCGCACGCTGGCCGATCGCACCGGCCCGGGCCCTCGACGCGATCGAGGTGGCCGACGCGTTGGCCCGGCGCATCGCCCCGGTGCCGGTGCGATTGGCCGACGAGCGGCTGACCACCGTGGCCGCCCAGCGCTCGCTGCGCGCGGCCGGGATGCGGGCCAAAGAACAGCGTGCGGTGATCGATCAGGCCGCGGCGGTGGCGATCCTGCAGAGTTGGCTGGATCAGCGCCGCGCGGCGGTGGCGGGGGAGCTCAGCGATGGTTGACAGCGCACGGCGGGAACGGGCCGAGCCCGAGGCGGTGGGCCCGCCGTCGGGGCGCAGGTCGAGCCGGGTCGCCCGAAAGGCCGAGCGGGGCCGCCGGCGGCGGCGCTTCGCCGGCAAGGTCGCGCTGGCGATCTTCGTCGTGGTGGTGCTCGCCGGCGTCTTCGCGGGCGGCAAGCTGTGGCACACGTTGTTCGGGCCCGGCGACGACTACACCGGCAGCGGCAAGCGGGACCTGGTGATTCAGGTCCAGGCCGGTGACTCGACCACCAACATCGGTGAGACGCTGCAAAAACAGCAGGTCATCAAGACGGTGCGGGCGTTCGTCAACGCCGCGCACGGCAACAGCGCCATCAACGCGATCCAGCCGGGTTTCTACCGGCTGCGCACCGAGATCCCGGCCGCCAACGCCGTCGCGCGGCTGACCGACCCGAAGAGCCGGGTGGGCCGGCTGGTCATCCCCGAGGGCCGTCAGCTCGACGACACCACCGACATGAAGACCAACGTGGTGACGCCGGGAATCCTGACGCTGATCTCGCGCGCCACCTGCGTCGACCTGGACGGGGACACCCGCTGCGTCCCGGTGGAGGGCCTGCGGGCCGCCGCCACCAACAGTTCTCCCTTGGCGTTGGCGGTGCCGGCCTGGGCCACCGAACCCGTCGGTGAACTCGGCAAGGACCACCGCCGCATCGAGGGGCTGATCGGGCCGGGCACCTTCAACATCGATCCGTCCGCGTCGCCCGAGGCCATCCTGGCCACCCTGATCGGCGCCGGCGCCGAGGAGTACGTCAAGTCCGGGCTGGTGGACACCGCCCAGGCCATGGGCCTGTCGCCCTACGACATCCTGGTGGTGGCGTCGCTGGTGCAGCAGGAGTCCAACTCCCAGGACTTCGCCAAGGTGGCGCAGGTCATCTACAACCGGCTGCACGCCCACCACACGCTCGAGTTCGACTCGTCGGTCAACTACCCGCTGGACCGCCGCGAGGTGGCCACCAGCGACGCCGACCGGGCCCAGAAGACGCCGTGGAACACCTATGTGTCGCAGGGCCTGCCGGCCACCGCAATCTGTTCGCCCGGCACCGACGCGCTCAACGCCGCCGAGCACCCGCAGCCCGGTGACTGGCTGTACTTCGTCACCATCGACGCGCAGGGCACGACGCTGTTCACCCGCGACTATCAACAACACCTGGCCAACATCGAGCTGGCTAAGCACAACGGTGTCCTCGACAGCACCCCCCGCTAGCCCGGCGCCGCGCAAGGCGGCCGTGCTCGGCAAGCCGATCGCCCACTCGAAATCCCCGCAGTTGCACCTGGCGGCCTACCGCGCGCTGGGCCTGGATGACTGGACCTACGAGCGCATCGAGTGCGACGCCGAGCAGCTGCCCGGCGTGGTGGGCGGCCTCGGGCCGGAATGGGTCGGGCTGTCGGTGACCATGCCCGGCAAGTTCGCCGCCCTGCGCTTCGCCGACGAGCGGACCGACCGGGCGCGGCGGGTGGGCTCGGCCAACACCCTGGTCCGCACGCCGACTGGCTGGCGGGCCGACAACACCGACATCGACGGCGTCAGTGGGGCGTTGGCGTCAACAGGTGGGGCCTCTGGATGGGCGCTGGTCTGTGGATCGGGCGGCACGGCTCCGGCGGCCGTCGCCGGCCTGGCCCAACTGGGCGTCGCCGGCGTCACCGTGGTGGCCCGCAACCCCGGCAAGGCGGCCCGGCTGGTCGAGCTGGGCGGCGAACTGGGTGTGCCGACCCGGTTCTGCGACCTGGACGGCGGGGGGCTGGCCGACGAGGTGGCGGGCGCCGAGGTGCTGGTCAGCACCATCCCGGCGGACGTGGCCGCGCGCTATGCCGGCACCTTCGGACGCATCGGCGTGCTGCTCGACGCCGTCTATGACCCGTGGCCCACGCCGCTGGCCGCCGCGGTGAGCGCCGCCGGTGGCCGGGTGATCAGTGGTCTGCAGATGCTGCTGCACCAGGCCTTCGCGCAGGTGGAACAGTTCACCGGGCGGCCCGCGCCGCGCGAGGCCATGACTTGCGCGGTGGCCGCACCGGATTAGCCTGCCGCGCATGCGAATTGCGGCGGCGTGTCTGGTGCTGGCCTGGCTGGCGGCGTTGAGCGGCTATGACATCCGGGAGCGCCGGCTGCCCAACGCGCTGACGCTGACCGGGGCCGCGACGATTCTGGCGGCCGCCGCCCTGGCCGGCCGCGGCGCGCCGGCGGCGGCCGGAACCGTCGCGCTGACCGCGATCTACCTCGCCGTGCACTGCGGGTCGCGGGGCGCCATGGGCGCCGGCGACGTCAAGCTGGCCCTCGGCCTGGGCGCGTTGACCGGGTGCTTCGGCGTGGGCGCATGGTTCCTGGCGGCGCTGGGGGCGCCGCTGCTGACCGCGGCGTTGGGGATGGCGGCCCGGCTTCCGGGCGATGGCACGGCCACGGTGCCGCACGGGCCGTCGATGTGTCTGGCCAGCGCGGCGGGCGTCGGGCTGGCGCTGCTCTGAGGCCGTCAGTTCGGGACGGTGGTGGGCCGCAGCAGCGGCAACAATTGTTCGCCGAGCCGGACCGTCTCCGACTTGTACGGGGTGTCCGACAGCACGAAGTGGGTGACCCCTAGGTCGGCGTATTTGCGCAGCGCGGCGGCGACCTCGACGGCCGACCCGACCAGCCACGTCGTCCCGGCGCCCTCGCCGCCGTATTTGCTCGGCGCCGTATACAGGCAAGAATCCAGCACTTCTCCCCGCCCGGCGAGATCGGTCAGCCGCCGCTGGCCCGCGGACCCCGCCGGGTCGTGCAGCAGCATCATCGTGGGCGTGCCGGCCAGCTTGGCGACCTTCGCCTCGGCGTCGCGCCAGGCCTCCTCGGACGTGTCGCGCACCAGGGTGGTGACACGCAGGCCGAACTCCAGCGGCGCGTGCTCGCGACCGAGCTTGTCGGACAACGACTTCAGCCTGTCGATGCGTTCGGCGATGCCGTCCAGCGGCTCGCCCCAGAACAGTTGGACATCGGCATCGGTCGCGGCGACCTGCTCGGCGGCCTCCGACGCCCCACCGAAGTAGAGCTTGGGGTGCCGGCCTTCGTCCGCACCGGTCGGGCGCGGCTGCAGCGTCGAGTGTTCGACACGGTAGAACTCGCCGCGGAAGGTGACGTCGTCCTCGCTCCACAACCGGCGGACCAGGCGGATGAATTCGCGGGTGCGGTCGTAGCGGCGCGCCTTGTCGACCTCCGGGTCGCCGTAGGCGGCCAGGTCATCGGCCCCGCTGACGACGTTGACCAGCAGCCGGCCGTTGTTGAGCCGATCCAGCGTTGCCGCCGCACTGGCGAAATGCGCCGGGTGCCAATAGCCCGGGCGGACCGCCACCAGTGGCGCGAAGTTGGTGGTGCGCGCGGCGATCGCCGTCGCCACCGTGAACGTGTCCGGCCGGCCCCAGCCGGTGCCGATCAGCGCGCCTTCCCAGCCGTGTTGCTCGGCGCGCAGCGCCAGGTCGACCGAATAGTCCAGGCTTCCCCAGCCGTCGACGGTGTCGTCGCCTCGATGGCCCGGCTCGACGGTATTCGGTATGTACCAGAGAAATTGACCCACCAGACAACATGCTGGCACATGACCGCGCGGCCGCATCTGCCGTCGGCGCTTAACGCGTGGTCAGGTCAGGAATCACCGCGGATGAAAGTCCACCGGCCGCCGAAAAAATTCAGCACGCAGGAAACCGTTGCCCGCGGCGTCGGCTCCTGACAGCCTTTCGGGCTGGCTGTCGTACACGCGACATCGATTCATCCAGGAAGGCCTTGACCCGCATGCCCGTTGGACCCCAGAGCGACGGCGTGCTCGCCGAAATCGCGGCCGATTACCGCCTGCGCCTGGCCAACGGCGGAACCGAGCCGCCGCTGCGTGGCCTCAAGCTCGTCCGGGAACAGCGGTGGGGCGCGGTGCGATTGGCCCGCGAACACGGCGGCGCCGGCTACTCGGTGGCCGAATTCTTCGACCACCTCATCGCGCTCGGCGCCGCCGATCCGGATCTGGCGCACATCCTGCGGATCCACTACGCGTTGGTCGAGGAGCTACAGGTCACACCGCGGCGGCCGGGCAGCGACCGGTGGATCGCGGTGGTCGCCGAGGGCGGGTTGATCGGTGGTGCCAACGCCGAGAAGAGCCAGAAGCCAGTGGGCGGCAACGACCGTGACACCCGGCTGGTCGGCGGCGCGGACGGGCTGCGGCTGCGGGGCCGGAAGTTCTACAGCACCGGCGCGCAGTTCTCCGACTATCTGCGCATCACCGCCCAGGACGACGACGGCATCCCGACCGCCGTGGTGATCCCGGTGGACCGGGCCGGCGTCGAGCACCTCGACGACTGGGACGGCATTGGCCAGCGTCAAACAGGCAGCGGCACAACGGTATTCCACGACGTCGCTGTCGCGCCCGACGAGGTGTTCCCGCTGGCCGACACCATCGGGGTGAATCGCTCCCGGGGCGCGCTGATGCAACTGTATCTGCACGCGATAGCCGCGGGCATTCTGCGGTCCCTGACCGCCGACGCCGCGGCGCTGGTGCGGGGGCGGCGACGCACCTACACCTTCGCCAGCGTCGAGGAGCCCACCGCGGATCCGCAGCTGCTGCAGATCGTCGGCGAGATCGACGCGGTGGCATACGCCGCCCAGGCGCTGGTGCACAGCGCCGCGGCCGAACTCGCTCCCGCGTTGCAGGCGGCGCGCAACACCGGGATCGATCCCGAGCTGGAAACCAGGT
>NZ_LZKY01000026.1:0-36660 GCF_001673055.1 Mycobacterium sp. 1245801.1 | reverse complement strand
GGCGGCACCCTGCTGCCGATGAGCGATGTCATCCGCCTGGCCCGCCACGCCCACCACTATCTCGCCATCTTCGACAACGGCAAGGCCCTGGCGCTCTATCACACCAAACGCCTCGCCTCACCCGGCCAACGAATCGTCTTGTACGCCAAGGACCGCGGCTGCAGCAGCCCCGGCTGCACCGTGGGCGGCTACTACTGCGAAGTCCACCACGTCACCGACTACAGCAAGTGCCACACCACCGACGTCAACAACCTCACCTTCGCCTGCGGCCCCCACCACCGCCTACTACGCCCCGGCGGCTGGACCACCCGCAAAAACACCCACGGCGACACCCAATGGAAACCACCCCCACACCTCGACACCGGCCAACCCCGCACCAACACCTTCCACCACCCCGAAAAACTGCTGCGCGACGGAGACGACGACGAGGACGCCAGCCCGGGGTCGGAATGACCGCCGCACACGATGCGACTAGACCTGGTGGCCACCTGCCGCCCTGGCCGCCTCCCTGGCTGCGATGTAGCCATACACCAGCCCCTGCGCGATCGTCGCGCCGGCGCCCGGGTACGTCGTGCCGAACGCGTTGGCGGCGGTATTGCCGATGGCATACAACCCGGCGATCGCCGCGCCGTCCTCGCGCAGTACCCGCGCCCGCTCATCGGTCTTCAGTCCACCGCAGGTGCCCAGATCGGACAGCACCATCTTCACCGCGTAGAACGGGCCGTTGACCAACGGCCGCAGGTTCGGGTTCGGCTTCACGGTCGGGTCGCCGTAGTAGCGGTCGTAGGCGCTGCGACCGCGGCCGAAGTCGGGATCCGCACCGGCAGCAGCGTTTTGGTTGAAGCGGGTCATGGTCGCAAAGAACTCCGACACCTCAATACCCATCCGGGCGCCCAGGTCGGTGAGGTTGTCCGCGCGCACCGCGATGCCGGCGTCATACCACGTCTGCGGGATGCGCATCCGCGGAAAGAGTTCGGCGGCAAAGACGTAACTGTTGCGGTATTGCTGGTCGAAGACGATCCACATCGCCTCCACCGGGCTGCCCGAGCGCTCCAGCTGCAGCAATCGCTGCCCGAACGACATGTAGTCCGTCGCCTCGTTGGCGAACCGGCGCCCATGCTGATCCACGATCAGGCAGCCCGGCAGCGATCGCTCGGCCAGCATCACCGCCGGCGCCTTGCCGGGCAGCGGCGCGACCGCGGGGAACCACCACGCCTGGTCCATCAGGTCGATGCCGGCGCCGATTTCCTGTCCCGCGCGGATCCCGTCGCCGGTGTTGGCGGCGGCGCCGAGGCTGAGGTTGGCGCCCAACGATTCCGATTGGAATTTCCAGCGCATGTCCATGCTGTGGTCGAAACCGCCGGTCGCCAGCACCACGCCGCGCCGCGCGGTGATCGTCACCTCGCGCCCGTCGTGCTCGACGACGGCGCCGGTCACGCGGTCGCCCTCGCGGGCGAGGCGCGCCAGCGCGGTGCCGGTCCACACCGGGATGCCGGCGCGCAGCACCCCGGTGAACAACCCGGCCATCAGGCCCTGGCCGCCCGCGGCGTAGCGCCGGCCCAGCAGGCGGCCGCCCACGCCCTGCGCCAGTCGCTTGCCGTAGGTGGGAATTCCCTTGCGCGGCATGCGGGCCACCAGGTTCATCCAGCGGTAGTCGGCGCCCGTCGTCGGCATCGGGACGGTGACCTCCATCAGGCCGGGCTCCAGCCGGGTGCGGTAGTCGCCGAGCTGCGAGGTGTCGAAGGGGCGGCATTCGCACGTGCGGCCGGCGGCGCTGCCGCCCGGTTCCTCGGGGTGGTAGTCGGAATAGTCGCGGGCCCAGAACAGCCGCAGCGGAGTGGTGCGGCGCAGCATGTCCACGGTCGCCGCCACGTGCGCGACGAACGCGGCGGACCGCTGCGGGGGCGCGGACCCCGCGACCACCGCGTCCAGGTAGGCGCCGGCGCGCTCGGCGGTGTCACCGGCGTTCGCCTGCGTCAGCACCGGGCTGGCCGGCAGCCACAGCGCACCACCCGAACGGGCGGTCGAGCCGCCCACGTACGAGGATTTCTCCACGATCAGCACCGACAGCCCCAACTCGTGGGCGGCCAGCGCCGCGGCCATGCCCGTGCCGGACCCGACGACGAGCAGGTCGACGCAGGTGTCGGCCACGGGAAGCCCGGCGGGAATCGTCGCGCTGTGCGTCCTCACGCCCGCAACGGTAGGTCGCAACCTCGCCCGGCGGGACGAGCCATCCTGATCAGTGGAACAAGGGGTCCCGCGGGCGGGCCGCGGCGAGTTTAATCAGCCCTATGACGTCGCAAACCGAGGCCGACGAAGTCCGCCTGATCGAAGCGCAGGCCGCCCCGACGCGGTTCGCCCGCGGCTGGCACTGCCTGGGCCTGCTGAGGGATTTCGGGGACGGCAAGCCGCACGCGATCAACGCCTTCGGGCAGAAACTCGTCGTCTTCCGCAGCGCAGACGGCGCCATCAACGTGCTCGACAGCTACTGCCGGCACATGGGCGGCGACCTGTCCCAGGGCGAGGTCAAGGGCGACGAGATCGCCTGCCCGTTCCACGACTGGCGGTGGGGCGGCGACGGGCGCTGCAAGCAGGTGCCCTACAGCCGGCGCACCCCGAAACTGGCCCGCACGCAAGCCTGGACCACGCTGGAGCAGGACGGCATGTTGTTCGTCTGGAACGACCCGGAGCGCAAACCGCCGCCGCCGGAGGTGACGATCCCGCGCATCGAGGGCGCCACCAGCGACCAGTGGACCGACTGGCACTGGTACACCACGGTGGTGGGGAGCAATTGCCGCGAGATCATCGACAACGTCGTCGATATGGCGCATTTCTTCTACATTCACGGCTCGTTGCCGACGTACTTCAAGAACATCTTCGAGGGCCATGTGGCCACGCAGTACATGAACGGCGGAAGCCGGCCCGACATGGGTGGCACCGGATCGCAGATGCTGGGCACGACGTCCGTGGCGTCCTACTATGGCCCCTCGTTCATGATCGACGACCTGACCTATCACTACGAGCATGGCGACGCCAAGACCATCCTGATCAATTGCCACTATCCGATTGACTCGAATTCCTTTGTGCTGCAATACGGCATCATCGTCAAGAAGTCGGACACGCTGCCCGACGATCAGGCCATGCAGACCGCGATCACCCTTGGCGACTACGTCAAGCTCGGCTTCGAGCAGGACGTCGAGATCTGGCGGCACAAGGCCCGCATCGACAACCCGCTGCTGGTCGAAGAGGACGGTCCGGTCTATCAGCTGCGCCGTTGGTATCAGCAGTTCTACGTCGACGCCGCCGACGTGCAGCCAGACATGGTGGACCGCTTCGAGTTCGAGCTCGACACCACCCGCCCCTACGAGGCGTGGATGAAAGAGGTCGAGGCCAACATGGCGGCCCAGGCCTGATGTCTGCGGAACCGTTTCTGCGCGAGGACAATCGACTCGACCAGATGCCGATGGCGCCGGTGACGTGCCGCAACTGCGGTGCGCGGGTGCTGGCCCGCAAGAGCAGCTGGAACCAGACCAGCGTGCAGTGGGACGCAGGTGCTTCGGCGCGCTGCATCGAGCGCCGCGACGCCGACCGCCTGGCCGGCCATCACCGCGGGCCGTTCCTGGCCTGTGACGCGCTGCGGGAGTCGATCCAGTTCGCGGTGGCTACGGGAGAATTGGCGATCGTCGACGCCTGAGTGTCGGCGGCGGCCGTCACGCACCGAACACGTCGAGTGTTCCGACGTAAGCGCGGTTGGCCTTGATCCGTTTCGTCAAACACCACGATCCGTCCGGGCGGCGCCGCCACGTGTCGTGGTAGTCGCCGATGGTGTAGAACCGCGTCGTCGAATCAGCCGTCGCGTCCAGGTGCACATCGCGGACATAGGCGCGACTGGCCGCGGTGTCTCCTGTGACGTCGACGATGACGTTGCCCAAGAAATGTTGGGTGGGGCCGCACTTGTCGAGGAACTCGCGAATCAATCCGATGATCGCCGCGCGTCCTCGTAGCCGTCCCGTCCCGAGATCCCCTTGCGCATCCTCGGCGAGGATTTCGGCCATGACCGCCCAGTCGCGGTCGTCCATGGCCCGGGCGAACCGGATCAGCGCGCGTTGCACGTCGCGCTCGTCGCATAGGTCCTGCAATCGATCAGCAACCATGTCAGGCGTGCGCGCCGCCGTCGACGCGAATCTCCGTGCCGGTGATGAACGCACCGTCGTCGGAGGCCACCATCGCGATCACCGACGCCACCGCGCTTGCGTCGCCGAGTATTTCGCTGTCTTTGCCGTGTAGCAGCGGAGTTTGCTTGGCCCACAGGCCGAGGTCATACCCCTGGGGCATCTTGTCCAGCGTGCTGTTGGCCAGTGCCGTCGAGACGCCGCCCGGTTGGATGTTGACCGCGCGCAGCCCCCGCTTGGAGTAATCCAGCGCCAGCGAGTGCGTGAAACTCAGGATGCCGCCCTTGCTGGCGGCGTAGGCGGCCATGTAGGGATGGGCGAACGATGCCGCGGTGGAGGTGAAGTTCACCACCACGCCGCGCCCGGATTCAAGCAGCGCCGGTAGCGCCTGCCGCGTCATCAGGAACGTGCCGGTCAGATTGACCGCCAGCGTCCGGTTCCAATCGGCCAGGGTGGTCTCATGAGTGTGCGAACAGGTCTGCACGGCAGCGACATTCACCAGTACCTCGAGGCCGCCCAAGTCGGCTACCGCGGTATCGACGGCGGCGATGACGTCCTCCTCGACCGAGATGTCCAGAACGGCGGTGGTGAGGCGATTGCCGCTGCCCGCGTCGTCGGCGGCGGCCGCCGTGCGGGTCAACCCGTCCGCGGCGATGTCGTAGGCCACGACGGTGGCCCCCTCGTCGAGCAGGCGCGCCACCGTGGCCTGCCCGATGCCGGAGCCGGCGCCCGTGACGATGACCCGCCGATCGGCGAAACGATCCATCAGTGCGGCCCTTTTCGTCATGCCGGCTGGAAGGCGCTGACCGGGGCGTCCTCCGGGTACACGGCAGGGCCGCCCAGGTCGTAGGCGGCGTTGAGCGCGCTGATGAACGCCGGATCGTGCAGCGGTTCGCTGGGGATGTCGAGCGTGACGCCCTTGGTCTTGAGGTCGTCGACCATGATGTCGATGGCCTTCGCGACGGTCAGGTCATCCGAACCGTCCATGTTCTTTTTCAGCTCGTCGTAGTCGGCGAACACTTCGGCCGACCAGTGCACCAGGAACCGGAGTTCGTCGGTGTGATGCCGGGCGATCACGTCCGCGCCGTTCTTCAGCAACCAATGCTCGCGGCTGGCGGGGTCCCCGGCGAACACGGTGTCGAAGCCCAGGCCTGCCGGAACCTGTTGATCCAGAGGGCCATTCGCCTCACCACGGTGCACCATCATCTCGTTTTGCACCACCACGCCGCGGTTGTTGATCGGGGGCAGGATGCGTTGCGGCGCTTTGAGCGGTCCGTGCGGCCAGTACGTGAAGCCGCTGCCGGCGTCGAGGGAGAACCAGGTGATGACCTGTGCCATCTTGATCAGGTAGTCGCCGAACAGACCCGACTTACCCATGACGCTGGTCAGCCATGTCGGGGCGTTTTCGTGGCGCACGCCGCGGAAGCTCGGCGAATCCAGGTGGCCGGGATCGCGGTTGGCGCACGGGCCATTGATGTTGAACAGCATCAACTGTGGCTTGGCGTATTCGGCGTTCCAGTAGCTCTTGGCCATCTCCAGGAACCGCTCGTTGTAGAAGCAGTCGTGCAGTTGCGGGTAGAGCACCGCGCCGTAGTTGGCGAGGTAACCGCGGAACGTCGGCGTCAGGAACAAATCGAGCGAGGGGGTGAACCCTTCGGGAAACATGCCGCTCATCGTCGCCATCAACTCGTCGGCCGACGCGAAGTGCTGGGCGATGATCAGTCGCCAGGGGCCTTCGGTGCGCACCACGTCGAGTAGGCGCTCACGCTGGTCGTCGGTGTACACGTTGTCGATCTCGCGGGGCGGCGCCGCCGGCCGCAACACGTCGGAAAGCTCCATCCGGCGCTCGTCGGTGAGCATCAGCTGTCTCCTTTACGGTCAGGGTCGGTTGATTGTGCGCAGCGCTATCGCGATGCGGCGGACCGCTGTCCGGTGATCGGGACGTCAAACCGAAGCGGATTCGCGAACTTGGCCCGCAGCAGCGCTCCGATCTCCGCGACGGCCAGCCGGCCCCGCGCGGTCGCGTCCGAGCGCATCAGAAAGCCGTGGTACATGCCGGGATAACGAGTGACGGTGGTCTGCACGCCGGCGTCGCGGAGCCGGTCCGCGTAGCGCTCACCCCAGTCCCGGATGGGGTCGCAGCCTCCGGTGACCACGATCGCCGGCGGTAGGCCCGAGAGGTCGGCCGCATACGCCGGGACCAGATACGGGTCGGTGGGCGGCCCGGCACCGGCGTCGACCAGCTCGTGCATGTAGTCGATGTCGTCGCGGGTGAGCAGCGGCGCGTCGGGCATCGAAGTGACTGAGGCAACGGTCATGTCGCGGTCCAAGCCGGGATACAGCAGCGCCTGCGCGCAGATGGGCGGTCCGTGGCGATCGCGCGCGGCCAAGGCAACCGCCGCCGCGAGCGAGCCACCGGCACTGTCGCCGATCACCGCGAGCCGGTCGGCGTCGACGCGCAATTCGCCGGCGTTGCGCGACACCCACTCGGTGGCGGCGTAGGCGTCGTCGAACTGCGCGGGCGGCGCTGCCTCCGGGGCCAGCCGGTAGTCCACGGCCACGACGGTGGCCGCTGACGCCGCGGCGAGCTCACGCGCCAGCGGCTCGAACGAGTGGTTGGATCCCATCACCAGTCCGCCCCCGTGCAGATACACCAAGACCGGCGCGTCGGAAACCGTTGTGGGACGGTAGATCCGGACGGGGATGCCACCGGCGGCGCCCGGCGCGAGCGTCTCGGTGACGCCGGCCATCTCGGGCATCGTCTCGGGCAGCGGCGCGGACTCCAGCCCGGCACGCAGCGCCGCCAGACTCCGTTGCCGCATCGAAGCGATCTCGCCGAACGAGGCGACCCGGGCGGCCGCGTCGGGATCCAGTGCGTAGCAGGTCATGTCGTCGTCACGTCAGGGCGCCTCGGTGCTGAACCGCGTCTCGGTTCGCAGTCGTGGGGGCCGTTGCGCGGCAAGTACGTTGGCCCGCTCGGCCATCGCCGCACCGACGCTGTCCGGATGGGTGTGCAGGTAGAACCGGCCCTGCGCGGATTGCCGAAAGATCGCCTCGGCGGCCTCCAGCGGATCCATGGACGCGGCCTTGATGCCGAGCATGCTCGACCGGTGGGTTTCGGCGGCGGCCGCGTCACTGGCCGCCCCCGGATCGACGCCGCCGGCGGACTCGAAGATGTTGGAGCGCACCGGCCCGGGCAGCACGGCCTGGACCTGAATGTGATGGTCGTGTCCGGTGGCCTGCACCTCGAGATGCAGGCACTCGGTCAAGGACAGCACCGCGTGCTTGCTCACGATGTAGGGCGTCTGCAGCGGCATCACCACCACCGCGCCCACCGATGCGATGTTCCACACCCAGGCCTGTTCGTCGGCGGCCATCATCTTGGGCAGAAACGCGCGCACGCCGTAGAAGACACCGCTGACGTTGACGTCCATCACGCGCTGCCAGTTGGTCAGCGGGGTGTCCCACAGGTAGCCGAACTGTTCGATGCCCGCGTTGTTCACCAGCAGGCGCACCGGACCGACGTCGTGATAGGTGCGGTCGGCGAGGTCCTGCACGGCGCCGGGATCGCGCACATCACAGATGACGTCGTGGGCCGCGCCGCCTCCCGCGGACAGTTCGTCGCGCAGCGCGGCGACGGCGTTCCCGTCGATGTCGGCCAGCACCACCGTCATGCCCAGCCGGCGGGCGTACCGGGCCAGGCCGGCGCCGATACCGGATCCGGCGCCGGTGATCACCGCGATTCCGCCCCCGAAGGCCTGCTGTGCGTTCATTGCTATGAGCCGGTGCGGCTTTCGGCGTGCAGTTCCGCGAGGAGCACCGAGTTGGTGGCGTCCAGAATCACGTCCATCTCGCTGAACTGAAGCCCGTCGGCGCCGCGCCGGACGCCGACGTTGACCACCCCGCTGGACACCGCGAACGGCACGAAGTCGGCGATCTGGTTGACGAAGATGTAGAACCGGGCGCGGGTGACATCCCCGTCAGAGCCGGTGCGGTGCAGGTTGGTGGCGTGGTGGCGCAACGGGTACGGGCTCTGCTTGCGGTGCTCCGACAGCCATTCCAGCACCGCGTCGCGACCGGTGAGCTCCGGTGACATCAGTTCTTCGAAAGGGCTTGCGCCGGAATCGCTTCGGGTCAGGTAGCGCACGTCCTCGGCGTAGCTCGCCGCCAGCGCGTCGTAGTCGGCCTCGTCGTAGTGGTACCAGAAGGACGCGATGAACTCCTGCAATTCCGGCAGCGTGATGTCGTTGCTCATGGCGTCAGTCAACTCCGGGATGCCCTCGCCGACACCGCGGATGCCCGGTCAGTGGAACACGGTGTGGGGTTCAGCCGGTGATGAGGCCCCACAGGTCACCGGCGCTCGCGTAGAGCGCGGCGTCGGTGACCTGTTCGTCCCAATACCGCAGCGAGCCGAACTCCGAACGCCAGGCCAGCGCCGCCCGGGTGAATTCGTGCAGGCGGTGCTCACGGGTGGTGCCGATCGCGCCGTGTACCTGGTGGGCGTTGCGCACCACCACCGACGTCGCGTGGCCGGCGCACGACCGCGCTGCGGCGACAAGGAAATTCAGGTCGGGTGTCGACCATGCACCGACGACCGCGGCGTGCAGCGCGGCCTCGGTCGCCGCTCGGGCGAGCGCGGCCTCCGCGGCGATATCGGCGATGAGGTTCTGCACGGCCTGGAATTTGGACAGGGGGCGGCCGAACTGGACCCGTGCCCTCACGTGCTCGACGCACATCTGCAGGATCCGGTCCAAGGCGGCACTGACTTGGATGGACCGCACCAGGGCGCCTTTCTGCCGCAGCTGGGTGAGCGCGGCCGCGGTGACGGGGACGCCTCGCAGGCTCGCCGGGTCGGCGACCACCGTGTCGCGAGGCTCGCCGATCAGGTTGGTGCCCGGGGTGATCGTGAGTCGGCCGGCGGCGACGTCGGCGACGTGGCGTCCACCCTCGGCTCGCCAGACGACCACGATCCGGTCGGCCGAGGCGGCCCACGGCACCTCGGTCGCGCCGCCCTGGTTGTCGAGCACACACACGGTCCGAACCGCGCCGTCGGTGGGTATTCCGCTGGTTTCCAGCAGCCAGCATGCCAATAAATCGTGTTCTGCCAACGGGATTCGGACACCGTGCTCAACCGCCGCGGCCAGGAGTTCGGCCGCTTCATACCAGCCGGCCCCGCTGCCGCCGCGCTGCTCAGGACCGGTCAGGCGCACCAGGCCGAGCTCGTCGAGGTGCCGCCACAGGTCCGGATCCCGCCGGATCGGTGTGGTGGGCGGATGCTTGTCACGATGACCGGCGAAGACCGCGCCCATCATGTTGACGAGTGCCCCGTCGACCGGCGGCCCGGCGCTCATCGCATGCCCAATCCGCGCGCGATGACGCCGCGCAGGATCTCGTTGGTGCCGCCGCGCAGCGTGAAGCCGGGCCGCTGATCCACGGACTGGCGGGCCAGGTGGGCGAACAGCGGATCGGGGGAGTCCAGCGAATCCGCGAATTCCGCGATGTCGCCTTCGGTGACGGTGCCCAGCACCTTGACCACGGCGGCGGGTAGGTCCGCGGGCTCGTGTCGTTCCAGCGCACCGGCCACCGCGGTGGACATCTGATGCAGGCCGGCAACGCGCGCCACCAGTCGCCCCAGGTCCGGATCGCGGGGAATGGTGTTGGCCGCCATGCGATCCGCGCAGGCCGCCAGCAGGACAAACGTGGAAAGGAACCGCTCGGGTCCGCTGCGTTCGAAGGCGAGCTCGGAGGTCACCTGCTGCCAGCCGTTGCCGATCTCACCGAACACCATGGCGTCGGGGACGAACGCCGAATCCAGGACGACTTCGTTGAAGTGGTGGGCGCCGTTCATCGATACGATCGGCCGGATCTCGATGCCGGGCTCGCGCAGGTCGACGATGAACTGGCTCAGTCCGGCGTGCCGATGCGCCGGGTCCACCGGCGCGGTGCGTGCCAGCACGATGAACGCGTGCGCGAGGTGGGCGCCCGAAGTCCAGACCTTCGTGCCGGTCAGTGACCAGCCGCCGTCGACGCGGGTCGCGCGGGTGCGCACGCTGGCCAGATCGGAGCCCGAGTCCGGCTCACTCATCCCGATGGCGAAGTAGCACTCGCCGCGCACGATGCGGGGCAGGAACTTTCGCTTCTGTTCTTCGGTGCCGTATTTGAGCAGCGAGGGCACGATCTGGCGGTCGGCGATCCAGTGCGCGGCCACCGGCGCGCCCGCCGCGAGCAGTTCCCCGGTGACGACGAATCGCTCGATGAAAGAGCGCCCGTGGCCCCCGTATTCGGGCGGCACCGTCATGCCCAGCCAGCCACGCCCGGCGAGCGCGGCGGTGAAGGTCTCGTCCCACCCCGTCAGCCAGGCATCGACCGACGGGGTGAACGCGCCCGCCGCCAGTTGATCGGCGAGGAAGTCGCGCACCTCGTTGCGCAACTCTTCGGTCGTAGCGGCGTCGGTGCTGGCGGGTGGCACCAGACGCGGCAGAGGTGAGCTCATGTGGGCAACTGTAGTGAGCAGCGCTGCTTCGAGATCAACTGAACGCGTGCTGCTCGACACCGAAGCGCTCCCGCAGCAGCCGTTTGAGCAGTTTTCCGCTGGGGTTCTTGGGCAGCGCATCCACCAAGAAGACACGTTTGGGTGCCTTGAATCCGGCCAGGTGCGCGCGGCAGTGAGACAACAGTTCGTCCTCGGTGAGGGTGGTGCCGTCGCGCGGGACGACGGCGGCCGCCACCGCCTCCACCCACACCGGGTGGGGCAGGCCGAACACGGCGGCCTCGTGGACTCCGTTGTGGCGGTACAAAACTTCCTCGACCTCGCGGCTGGCCACGTTCTCGCCACCGGTCTTGATCATGTCCTTCTTGCGGTCGACGACGTGCAGCAGTCCGTGTTCGTCGTAGTAGCCGAGGTCACCGGAGTGGAACCAGCCGCCCTTGAACGCCGCCGCGGTGCGTTCCGGGTCGTTGAGGTAGCCCGACGTCAAATGCGGGCTGCGGTGGGCGATCTCGCCGACCACCCCGGCGGGGAGGGGGTTGTCGTCGTCGTCGAGGATCACCGTTTCCACGTTGAGCACCGGCCGACCGGCCGAACCGCCGTGGGCATCCTGCTCGTCGGGACCCAAAGCGCAGGCCAGCGGGGCCATCTCGGTCTGGCCGTAGAAGTTCCACAGCCGCAGGTTGGGCAGCCGCTCGCGGATCTCGCGCAGGATTTCCGCGGGCATCGCCGAGGCGCCGTAGTAGCCCTTGCGCAGGCTGGACAGGTCCACCCGGTCGAACACCGGTGAGCGCAGCAGCGAGATCCACACGGTCGGGGGAGCGAAATAGTTGGTGACGCGGTAGCGCTCGATCGTGCGCAGCACCGCTTCGGGATCGGGGCGCGGCAGGATGATGCTGGTCGCGCCGAGGTAGACATCCGTGGCCAGGAAGTTGTCCAGCTGAGCACAGTGATACAGCGGCAGCGAATGGATTTCGACGTCGTCGTGCGACATTTCGCCGGCGACGATCGTGCTGACGTACTGCCACATCAGGCTGCGGCTGGTGTGGATGGCGGCCTTGGGGCGCGATTCGGTGCCGCTGGTGTACATCAGCCGCACTGGCTGGTCGTCGTCGATGTGCGGGTTCGGGACCGATGCGTCGGTCGTCAGCCACTGGGCGAAGTCCGCCCACCCGGGCACGCCCCGGTGTCCCCTCGGCACCAGGGCGACTTTGCTTCTGACCACGCCGCCTCGCCGAATCGCCTCGTCGGCGGTCGGCGTCAGGTCCGCCGCGACGACTAGGCCGCCGACCCGACTGTGCTCGAGGATGTAGGCGATCTCCTCGGCGGTCAGCATGAAGTTGATCGGGACCAAGACCACTCCCGCGCGCGCCGTCGCGAACGCCAGCACGGCGTACTGCCAGCAGTTGCGGGACAAGAGGCCTAATCGGCTCCCGGGCCCAAAACCGCTGTCGTGCAACGCCGCCGCGGTCCGGTCCACCAGGCCGTCGAATTCGGCGAAGGTCAGCACGACGTCGTCGTCGATGATCGCGATCTTGTGCGGGTGCCGGCGGGCCGATCGCCGGGGAATATCGCCGAGCCCGTGGCTACGTGCCCGTTCGATCATGACGTCGAGGTCATCGGACTGCATGCCGGTCACGGTAAGCGTCAACGCCCGCAACCGGGTCGTCCACGTCCCGCTGAGTAGGCAGGGGCCTCCCAAGCGGGCTGGACCGCACCGATACTCGCTGGCATGAGCACTGGTGTCCCCGTCACGACCGAGAACGCCGGATTGGCGGGCTCCGATCCCCACGACGTCGGCGAGTTGCGGGCCAACCTGCGTGAGGCCGATCCAGGGGTGCTCGTCGCCGTGTTGGCGCAGCTGACCGGGGACCCGACCGTCGCCGCGCGGTTCGGGCCGAAAATCACCCATGTGCCCAACCCGCCGGAGCAGGCGGGCGTCACCGATCCGGAGACGGCCGCTCGGCTCATCGACGAGATCGTCACCGCACTGGGGGCACCGCGCCGAGCGGGCGCGCTACCCGCCGACGACCTCGACCTGTTCGCTCGCGTGGCGCCCATCGCGCTGGGCGGAGAGGTCGGCCCGGAGTATCTCGGACTGCTCCTCGAGCAGAGCGGATTCCAGCCCTCCCAACCGGTACTTCCGCGCACCGCGAAACTTCCGGCGGGTTTCCGGGTCGTCATCATCGGCGCGGGCATCGCCGGCATCACCGCCGCGCTCGCTTGCGCGGACGCCGGCATCGAGTACCAGATCATCGAGCGAAACGACGAGGTGGGCGGCACCTGGTACACCACCAGGTATCCCGGAATCGGGGTGGATACGCCCTCGGCGTATTACTCGCTGTCGCGCGACATCAACGGCGACTGGTCGAGCTATTACCCGCAGGGTGCGGAATATCAGGCCTACCTGGTATCGGTGGCGAACAAGAACGACCTGCGCAAGCACATCCGATTCGGCACCGTGGTCGAAGCGTTGCGGTGGGAGGAGCGACGCCGGCAATGGCAGATTCACTCCGTCGGCCCGGACGAAACACGCGACGTCGATTATGCGAACGTGGTGATTCCGGCCGCCGGCTATCTCAATCGGCCGCGCTGGCCGGATCTGGCTGGGCGCGAGACGTTCTCGGGGGTCTCCATCCATTCCGCGCAGTGGGACCCGGAGCTGGATCTCGCGGGTAAGCGGGTCGCGATCATCGGAGCCGGTTGCACCGCGGTCCAGATCGTCGATGCCTGCGTGGACCGGGTCGCGCACCTGACGGTGTTCCAACGCCAGCCGCACTGGGTCGCACCGCGGCGGCGGGCCTCCGACGACGTCCCCGCCCACCAGCGCTGGCTGTGCACCCGACTGCCGTACTACGCCAACTGGATTCGGCTCAAGTCCTACTGGGGAACATCGGACAACAACTATCCGGTCATCCTGCATGATCCGCAGTGGGCGGCCGAACACCTGTCGATTTCGCCGGCCAACGACGTGTTGCTGCAGATGTGTCTGGATTACATCGATCGCGTGTTCGGCGCGGGCAGCGACCTCGCCCGCAAGGTCACGCCCGACTTCGCCCCCTACGGCAAACGGATCATCCGCGATCCCGGCGGCTACTACGCGGCGCTGGCCCGCGAGCACGTGGACGTCGAGGCCGGCGAACCGGCCCGGGTCAACGAGGCCGGAATCGTCACGGCCGACGGCCGGCAACTCGACCTGGACGTCATCGTCTACGCCACCGGCTACCACCTGGATTTCCTTTCCACCGTGGATATCCGGGGCCGCGAGGGCAAAAAGCTGACCGACGAGTGGGGCAACGCCCCCCGGGCCTATCGGGGCGGCATGGTGCCCGGATTCCCGAATTTGTTCATCTCGTCTGCCCCTAACTACAGCCCGGGACACGGCGCCGGCCACAACTTCGGTGTCGAGGTGATGGTGCATTACGTGATGGAATGCCTGCAGTTGATGGCGCTGCGGCAGGCCTCCGCCGTGGAGGTGACGCGGCGCGCCTACGAGAGCTACGTCGCGAGCGTCGATGCGGCCATGGCGGGCACCGTGTGGTGCCACACCCCGTCGGCGCACACCTACTATCGCTCGGGTGGAGGCCGGATCGTGACCGCCTTCCCATACCGCCTCGTCGACTTCTGGCGCGACCACCGTGCGCCGATCGAAGCGGATCTCGAGCTGCGATGAGCGGTTTACTCTGTGGCAAAACGGCTTTGGTGACCGGCAGTAGCCGCGGTATAGGCCGCGCGATCGCACAGCGCCTCGCTGCCGAGGGTGCCACGGTGGCGGTGACCGCACGATCGCACTCGCCGTCGCCCTCGACCCGGGCCGCCTCCACCACCGCCCTGCCCGGCACCATCGGTGAAACGGTGGCGGCCATCGAGGCCGCCGGCGGCTCGGCGTTTGCCGTCGCGGCCGACCTCGAGGACGCCGGGCAGCGTGACGGTTTGGTCGATGCGGTTCTGGACCGCACGGGTCGCATCGACATCCTGGTCAACAACGCCGGTTTCGCCGACTATGCGTTGGTCGAGGAGATGAGCTTGGAAACGTTCGATCGCACCGTTGACCACTACCTTCGCATTCCGTTCGCGCTGACGAAAGCGGCTGTGCCGCGGATGCGTAAGCTTGGGGCGGGCTGGGTCGTCAACATCGGGTCGGTCACCGGCGTGGCCCCGGTGCGGCCGTACCGGGAATACAACAAGACGTCTGGTGACGTCGTCTACGCCTCGATGAAGGCCGCCCTGCACCGGTTCACCCAGGGGGTGGCCGCCGAGCTGCTGGACGCCAACATCGCCGTGAATTGCGTCGGACCGTCGACGGCGGTCCGCACACCCGGTGCCGCGCAACTGATCCCGGATTCGTTCCCTACCGAACCGGTCGAGTATTTGGCCGAGACCGTGCTGGCGATGTGCCACTTGCCCGCCGCGACCCGCACGGGGTTGGTCGCGTTCAGCCTGCACTATCCCTGGTCGCAGCGGCTACCGGTGCACAGCCTGGACGGCGCGCAGGTGTTGCCGCCGTTAGAGCCGCCGGCGACCGCCAATCCGAACATCCTTCCCGCCGGGGTCTAGATCAGCACCGGGTCGGCGATGGGGCAGAAGCTGTGACAAACCCGGTCCCGGACGATCACGTCGGTGGTCTCGGGGTCGAACCAGCGGTCCACCACCGCCCAGTGCACAGGGTGCATCAGGTAAGGACCCATCACCGCCTCGACGTCGGCGAACTCCTGCTCGAACACGTGTGTCCAGCAAGACGCTCCGTGCGAGGCGGATACCCGGCTCAGCTGCCAGGCACGGATCACCGGTAGATAGCGCGGCATCGAAGACAGCTCGCGCTCGAATTGGGCGAGGGTGGCATCGGGTGTGTCCGGCTGCACGCGCAGCAGCAGCGCCCGGTAGACCGTGCCACCCTGCTCGCCGCAGCGGGTGGGCGTGCCCCCGTAGTCGACGCCGTTGACCCGACCCACCGCGGGATCGGCCAGCACGTTAGCGAAAGCCTCTGTTGCGCAGTCACATTGGTCTTCGGTCGCGAATCGCAGATGCACCAGGATGTCGCCTCCGTTGCGCGAGCCGGGCAGTGTCGGTTGCACCACCGAGCGCAGCGGCGTCGTCGCACGGGCGGCCGTGCGCAGCGCTTCGAGGATCCGGTCGCGATCGGCCTCGGCGACGTCGATCAGTCGCGTGAGGTTATACATCGCACAGCCCGTCGACGTCGTCGGCCCTCGCGGCGCAGGTCCGGGACCGCTCGGTGACCAATTCGTCGATGCGCGACCACCATTCGCCCAGCGTTGGATCCGGCCGGCCTTTCCACGTCATCTCCCACCATGCCCGGGCGCTGGGCAGGGTCCAGGTCGCCGTGATGACGTTGGCGTCGTCGTCGAACCAGATCGGCGGGCTCACCAGGATGTCGCGCAGCGTCATCCCCCGTGCCCGCGCGCCGGGGGCGTAGTCGGCGAGGTAGGCGTCGACGAATCGGCGAGCGCATCCGGGCCGGGTCACTACCCGGTCGATCACGAAGACTTCGCCGTCGGCCATGAGCCGACCGTATGACACCCGGGGGACGCAGCGGGGCCGGCTCCCGACCACCGGGAACCTCCGGTCAACCGTCGAAGCCGGCGCGTTACCGCCGCAGCAGATCGGCCAGCGCTGCGGCGGCCTCGTTGCGCGCCCGGTGCGCGAGGTCGAGCATCGGCATCGTCATGAACCCGTGGATGCCGCCCTCGTACCGCAATTGCCGGGTGGGGACGCCGGCCGCCTCGAGCGCGGCGCCGAAGGCCAATCCTTCGTCGCGCAGCGGGTCGTGGCCGGCGACCACCAGCACGGCGGGCGGTAGTCCGCGTAGGTCGGCGTTCAGCGGTGTGGCGTAGGGATGCGCGCGGTCTTCGCTCGACGGCACATAGCAATCCCAGTACCACCGCAGTGCCGGCTTCGGGTTGTAGTAGCCCTGGCCGAAAAGCCGGTAGGACTCGGTGTCGAAATCGGCCGCGATCACCGGGTAGATCAGCAGCTGGGCTGCCGGCATCGGGCCGCCGCGGTCGCGAGAGATGACCGTGGCCACCGCGGCCAGATTGCCGCCGGCGCTGTCGCCACCCACGACCAGACGCCCGGGATCGGATCCGAGCGCGGCGGCGTTGTCATAGGCCCAGCACGTCGCGGCGTACACGTCCTCGGCCGCCGCCGGCCAGGTGTTCTCCGGGGCCAACCGATAGCCAACCGAAACCACCACGGCGGGAACAAGATTGGCCAGGCTTCGGCACAGGTCGTCGTGGCTGTCCAGGTCGCAAAACACGAACCCGCCGCCGTGCGCATACACGACGACGGGCAGTGGCCCCGCCGCCTCGGGCCGGTAGCTGCGCACGGGGATGGGGCCGCCCTGACCCTCGATCGAGCGATCGGTGACCTCGGCGACCGGTTCGGGCCGCGCCGGTGGCACCAACCTGGACCGGATCAGCGCTCGGGCCTCGGCGCCGCTCATCTGGTGAACCGGTGGGAACCCACTATCCAGTTGCTCGATGATCGGGGCGATCTGCGGGTCGAGCCTCACGCGTATTGCAACGCGGGGCGCGGCGCGAGACGCAGCGGACGAAGGGGTTGCAGGGTGGGCGCGACGCGTTGCGGGCCGTCCTCGGCGTGGCGCCAGATGCCCATCGCGGTCATCCGGACCGGGGCGATCAATCGCTGGTCGAACGTCATCCGGTTCATCGGACCGCACACCGACACCGCCGCGACGGCTTCACCCGGATCGCCGATGGGCGCCGCCACACAACCGAATCCGAGCAGAGATTCCTCGCGCTCGAAGGCGACGCCGTGCGCGCGCACCCGGGACAGTTCGACCGCCAGCTGCGCGCCGGTGGCGATCGAGTACTTGGTGCTGCGGACCCGCAAGTCCACCGGGGCGTCCCCCTCGCGGTACGCCAGCATCGCCTTGCCGACGGCGGTGCAGTGCGCGGGCTGGCGGCCGCCGACCCGGGTGGGGATTGGCGCCAGCGGCGAATCGCCGATCTTGTCGAGGTAGACGACGTCGGGTCCGTCGAGGACCGCCAAATGCACGACCAACCCTGTCGCGCGGTGCAATTCACCCAGCAGCGGGGCGGCTGCGCGCACCAGGCGGTCCTGATGCACGGCGAGCGAGCCCAACTCGACCAGGCGCATGCCCAGCTCGTAGTCGCGGCCGCTGCGGCGCAGCCAGCGCAGCTGCACCAGACGTTCGAGCATTCGGTGCGCCGACGAGCGGGGCAGGCCGGTGCGCCGGACGATCTGGGCCAGCGTGAGGCGCCCGGGTCCGTCGAATGCGTCCAGGACAAGCGTGATGCGGTCGATGACCGCGGTGGGGGTTTCGGCGGGCGCTGACACTGAGCCTCCTGGCTGGCATATTCCTATTAGGAATATATGTCTACCACATGAAGGTGGTCCGCGTCACATACCTCGAGCCCGCGAGCGTAAGCCCACCGCGGAAACCCGGGCCGAAAGTCGCAGCGGGCTTACGTTCGCGGAATGGAACGGGGCGCCGCATCGCGCGTAAGCCCGGGGCGCGACAACGCGCGGGCCAGGAAGGAGAGCATGGCCTGCACGGCCTCCTCCTCGCCGTCGAGAAATGCCGCGTAGTGACCACCGGGTAACAGGGCGAGCTGGCCGCGGGAGGCCCGTTGCGCCACATGGATTGCCGGTCCGGGCGGAGCCACGCCGTCATCGCAATAGGCGACAACGAGCAGCGGGCACCGAATGTGCTTGGCGTATCGGCCGGGCCGGTAGAAGCCGATGCGTACCGCCGACCGCGCGGCCACCGCTTGGCGCCATTCGGGGTAGCGGTTTCCGGGGTTGAGCGCTCGGACGTAGTTTCGCGAATCCGGTGTGGTCAACGCCGCCACGGCGCCGCGCTCACCGGCCAGCGGAACGAGCAGGGGCTGGCGCCCAAACATTCCACCGACGGTGTCGACAGTGGCGCGGCTGATCAACCTGGTGAACGCCTGAGGTGTCATGTACCGCAACGCGTTACGCATGGCATGGAGGCCGTCGACCGCGGGTGCGTGCGCTATCGCTGCGGCAACGCGGGGATGACGTGCGGCTATGACGAGTGCGTGCCCGCCGGAAGCCGAGAACCCCCATATGGCCAACTTGTCGCGGACCACGCCCGGCAGCGTTGCGGCGAAGTCCACGGCGGCGTGGTAGTCGGCCAACTGGTCGCGGAAACGCACTAGTTGCCTTGACGTGCCGCTGCTTTCCCCGAGGCAACGGTAATCGAAGGCGAGCACGTGGTAGCCGGCGTCTTGGAAGCGCTTGGCCAGACGATCGGTCCCGGGTTCCTTGGTGACGGCCAGCCCGGCAGCCATGACCACGCACGCCCCGTTCTCGCCCGGGTAGTGCCAGGCGGCGCATTGGCCGTCGGCGCTGGGGAACATCACCTTATGGCGCTGGGTGCTAGGTGCCATGACTTTGCTCCTTTGGCATACGGGAATAGCCTGGGCTGCAACGCATTAGACCGTGGACATCCCCGCCGCGGTTGCGCTGTAAGTCCAATGACGTACGCCCGAAGATACATGCAGTATGTATGTAATGCAAGCGGCTACCATAGGTCCGTCGCAGCCGGATCCCGGGATGCCCGGCAGGGGCGGGCCAGCAGGTCCAGTAGCGCTGCCGTGACTTCGTCGGGCCGCTCCTCCATGACGAAGTGGTCCGCGCCGGCAATGCGGGTCAGGGTCGCCGCCGGAATTCGCTCCGCAAGTTCTCGGCCGGTCGCAAAGGGAATAGTGCGATCCCTGTCGCCCCAGATGATCGCCGTCGGACATCGGATCCGCTCCAACCCGGCGGCCAATTCGGGCACCGCGGGCACCCGGTAATCACGGAAAAAATCAACGAACGTTTGCCGCCCGGGCGGCGTGTCCATCCATGCCAGATACTCGGCTTCGAGGGCGTCGTCGAAGCACCCGAGCCGGCGATACGGGCGCAACGCAACGTGATGCAGCCGCCGTAGCGGAAGGTTGCGCACGACGCCGGGAGCATGAGTCACGGCCCAGCGTTGTTGAAGCAGGAAACGATAGAACATCGGTCGAAAGACGCTGTGCGCGCGTGAGTTCAGCACCGCCAGGCGCATGACTTTTTGCGGGTGGCGCAGCACATAACCCAAACCGAGGAACGCGCCGTAGTCGTGAGCGACCAGATTGAATTGCCGCAGTCCCAGCGAATCGACGAGACAATCGAGCCGTCCTACCTCGTTCTCATATGTCGCGGGCGTGTCGGGCGGATCGGAGCGCCCGAAGCCCGGCCAGTCGACGGCGACGACGCGGTGCCTTTGGGCCAACGCCGGAATCTGGTGGCGCCAGCACGATGCGCTCTGGGGATAGCCATGCAGCAGCAGTACCGCCTCCCCGTCGCCGGCTTCGACGCGAAAAACACTCATCAGCGGGCCGCCTTCGTCATGGTGAGCACAACCAGTGGCGGAACGTTTGATTGATTGAACGCCGCCGCCACCAACTGTCGTCACTGCGGCTGAGGCGATCAACCGTGCGACGCGCGCATGGCCCAATCGGTGGGATGCATGTCCTGCCGGGACGCCAACCGCGTTCCGCGCACGTATGCGGAATGGCGGTGCAAAGCCGCGTTCGAACAACCTGTTTAACAGATATTGACACGGCGCCGTTCCTGATACGAAACTGGAACCGTTCCGTTCCCGAAGGAGGCCCGTCGTGGTTGTCGACAAGGCGGTGTTGGTCACCGGGGCCGGCAGCGGAATCGGCGCGAGCACGGCGCGCGCGCTGTACCGCCGTGGCGCAAGGCTTCTTCTCGTGGACGTCGATGGGCCCGCACTGCAAGCGTTGGCAGGCGAATTCGGGCCCGGCCGAAGCCTGGTTGTGCAAGGCGATGTTCGCGATCCCGACGCCATGCGAACGGCGGTCGATGCCGGCATTCGGCAGTTCGGTCGCCTTGATGCCGTCGTGGCCAACGCCGGCGTGGGTTCCTGGACGCCGGTGCTCGACATGCAGCCGGCGCAGTTCCGCCAAGTCGTCGACATCAATCTCATCGGCCTGTTCAACACCGTCGGCGCCGCATTGCCCGCACTCGTCAGCGCAAAAGGGTACGTACTGGTGGTCGCGTCGGTTGCGTCCTTCGTCGCTGCTCCAGGTCTGGCCGCATACGCGGCGAGCAAGGCAGGTGCGGAGCAGTTCGCCAACGCATTGCGACTCGAGATGGCTTGGCGCGGCGTCGATGTCGGCTCGGCCCATATGTCGTGGGTCGACACCCCACTATTCCGGCGTGCCATGTCCGATTCTGCCGGCTTCGCCGCCATGCTGGCCACACTTCCGCGTCCGCTCAGGCGGACGCTGTCGGCGGATGACTGTGGGGAAAAGCTCGCCGACGCGGTGCAGCGGCGGGCTGCCCGGGTTGCCATGCCCCGCTGGGTGGCGATGGCCCGCTGGGCGAAGCCGCTGCTGTCGACCCCGCCACTGGAACGTCAATTGCGCACACGGCTGGCGCAGGTCTTGGAGGACCAAGGATGAACACCGATCTCGTTCGGGCCCG
Source organism: Mycobacterium sp. 1245801.1 (assembly GCF_001673055.1). Classification (NCBI taxonomy): domain Bacteria; kingdom Bacillati; phylum Actinomycetota; class Actinomycetes; order Mycobacteriales; family Mycobacteriaceae; genus Mycobacterium; species Mycobacterium sp. 1245801.1. The sequence continues at coordinate 15,498 of NZ_LZKY01000026.1, read as the reverse complement.
CACGGCGCTGGGCCACTACGCCAGGCTGCTGAGTCCCGACGCGCTGTCGGCCGCGCGCCTGCCGCTGCACCGCGACACCAAGATGCGGATCAAGCAACTGGGCCGGGGGAGCGGCGGGCGCCGCGGGGCGAGCCGGCAAAGCATGCGCGGGCTCGTCGCCTACCCCGGCGGCGCGCTGCGCTGGCGGTCGCTGCCCGGCCCCGCCCTGCCCGGCCCGCAGGCCGCGATCGTGCGACCGGTCGCCGTGGCGACCTGCGACGTGGACCGGGCAATGATGCTGGGCCGCACCCCATTTCCGCTGCCGCTGCACCTCGGCCACGAATGCGTGGCCGAAGTGGTCGAGGTGGGGGACGAGGTGACCTCCGTTCGGATCGGCGACCGGGTGGTGGTGCCGTTCCAGATCAGCTGCGGGCGCTGTTCCGCCTGCCGGCGTGGCCACACCGGCAGCTGCCTGTCGGTTCCCCCGGCGTCGATGTACGGGTTCGGCATCTCCGGTGGCCTTTGGGGCGGCGCGTTGGCCGACCTGATGGCCGTTCCCTTCGCCGATGCGATGCTCGTGGCCTTGCCCGACGGCGTCGAGCCGGCCGCCGCGGCCGGGGTGGGGGATAACGTCTGCGACGCCTACCGGCAAGTCGCGCCACACCTACCCGGCCTGCTGGCCGCCGATCCCGACGCCGAGACGCTCATCGTGGGCCGCATGGGCAGCCGTGAGCCGATGACCTCCAGCGCGGTGCTGTGTACCGGACTGATCGCTCAGGCGTTGGGCGCGCGCAGAATTCACATCGTCGACGGCCGTGCGGCCGTCCGCGATCGCGCCGAGCAACTGGGTTTCCATGCGCTGGATCCGCGGCACCCCCGCGAGTGGCCGACCGCCGCGCTGACCGTCGACGCCACCGGCACCCCGAGCGGGCTCCGACAGGTACTTCGTCACACCGCGCCCGACGGCATCTGCACCTGCGTCTGGTCGCTGCACCGGCGCGCCAGCGTGCCCTTGGCCGCCTGCTACGTGCGCAACGTGACGTTGCACATCGGTCGCAGTCACGTCCGCGCCGTCATGCCTTCGGTGCTCGAACTCATGGCCGCGGGAAAGCTGCGACCCGAGCTGGTCACCACCCTCACCGCCTCGTTCGACGACGCTCCGGGCGCCCTGCGCGAGCACTGCCACGGAAACGCCATCAAGGCCGTCCTCACGGCCTGATGACCATGCCGCGAACGAGCACCTCAACAACCCGAATCGGGAACCCGCGTGTGTCAATATCGGGTAGTGCAGCCGTCGCGAACGTATCGAGGAGCCACCCCCGGCCAACGGGCCGAGCAGCGGCGCACGCGCCTCATCGAGGCCGCCGTCGACGTGTTCGGCACGGTCGGCTACCGCGCCGCGACGGTCGACCAGGTCTGCGCCAGCGCCGGGCTGTCGAAGCGGTACTTCTACGAATCGTTTCCCGACAGCGAGACACTGTTGCTCGCCTGCTACCAGCGATGCGCCGAGGAAATACACCAGGCCATGGTGAGCGCCGTCGCCCAGGCGCCGGCGGACACCCTCGACGTTCAGTTACGGGCGGCGCTGACAGGCTATTTCGAAGCCATCGACGCCGACCAGCGGCGGGCGCGGATCACCCTGCTGGAGATCCTCGGCGTAAGCCCGGCAGTGGATGCCGCCTGGGCCGCGCAAACCCAGCGATTCGCCGCCTCGGTGGAGACTCTGGCGGCCGCCGCCTTCACCAAGACCACACTGCCCAAGGCGCAGCGGGCCATCATCGCCGAGGAAATCATCGGCGCCATCACCACCGCCGCCACGCTCTGGCTCCTGCAGGATCGCCGGCGCCGCCGGGCGCAACTCATCAACGCCACCCACGTCCTGGTCCTCGCCGTTTTCGACCGGCTGCCGCACGCCTGAGCCACCACCGCGTCTTGCGGCCGGTGCCGGCCGCTGCTTTACTGCAAGTAAGCACTTACTTGTTGGGAGGCGCCGTGCCCGTCACGTCGCGACAGCGGATCATCACCGAAGCGCTGCGCCTGTTCGGGCAACGCGGGTTCGCGGCCACCACGATCGCCCAGATCGAACAGGCCGCCGGGCTGTCGCCGGGCTCGGGCGCGCTGTACCGGCACTTTCGCTCCAAGGACCAACTGCTCTACGAAGCCATCGGCGAGACCCTCGCCGATCGCGACCAGTGGGCGCCGTTCTTCGAGCCCGGCTTCTCGGTACTGGAATTGCTCGACCAGGTGGCCTCCGGTGCCGGGCTGGTCGACAGGCTCGTGCTGCTCTGCCGGGTGGGGTTGGGCCGGCTGGACCACAACCGCGACGTCACCCGGATCCTGTTGCGCGACACCTCGGCCTCCCCGGAGGTCCTCGAGGTGTTCCGCCGCAACGAGTACCTGCAGGTGCTGTCGGTGATCTCCCGCGGGTTGGCCGAACTGGCCGGGCCGGACCACGGCGCACACGACTGGGACGCCGCCGCCGTCGTGGTGCTCAGCGCGGTCGCGCATTACTGGCTGATCCGCGACACGTTCGGCGGTGAACACCCGGCCGCCATCGACGAGGAGCGATACCTGCGTTCCACCGCGGAAATGATCGCTGCCCGACTGCAGTGGTCGGATCCGACGCCCAACCCCGAAGAAAGGAACAACGATGGGTAGCCACATCAGCCTGATCGGCGGTGGTCTCGGCGGCCTGACCGCCGCCATCGCATGCGCGGAAGCCGGTGTCCCGGTGCGGCTTTACGAAGCGCACGATCGCCTGGGTGGCCGCGGCCGTGCCACACCGCCGCCCTATGTCGCCCACGACGGTGCGCACGTGTTCTACGCCGATGGTCCGCACTACAAGTGGCTGAAAAAGCGCGGCTTCGTCAAACGCCTCGGGTGGCCCGGTCCGGTCGCCATGGCCGCACTGCTGCACTTTCGCGCCGACGGGCGCATCCGTGCGCTGCCGCCGCTACCGATGCTGCGCCCGCAATCGCGCAAATGGCTCACCGCGCCCGTCGACGTCGACTTCCACACCTGGGCCAGCGGGCGGTGGGGCGAAAAGACGGCCACCCAGATGGCCAACGCGATCAGCGTCGTCACCTATCACGCTGACACCGGCCAACTTTCGGCGGCGTTTGTGTGGACGCTGTTCCAACGGGTCCTCGGCCCCAACCCGCCCGCGGTGCGCTGGGTTCGTGGCGGCTGGCAAACCGTCATCGACAGGATGGCCGACCGCGCGAAGGAACTCGGCGTCGCGGTGCAGACCGCGGCGCGCATCGACACCTTGCCCGCTGGCGGCCCGGTCATCGTGGCCACCGACATCGCCGCGGCGCGCTCCCTGCTGGGGGACGAAAGTCTCAGTTGGACAAGCGGACACGCCGCGCTGCTCGACATCGCCGTCAAGGCCGGCCGCAAGGACACCAATCTGATCTTCGATCTCGACGAGGGCGGCTTCCACGAGAGCTATAGCATGCAGGACGATTCGGTGGCGCCCGCCGAAGAGGCGCTCTACCAACTGCAGATGCCCGTCCGCGCCGGCGAGTCACACGCGGACGCGCACCGGCGACTGGAAGGCCTCGCCGACCAAGCGCTGCCGAACTGGCGCGAGCGCACCACCTTTCACCGCACCGCCATCGCCAAGGGCCGCACCGGCGCCCTGGACCTGCCCGGCCAGACCTGGCGCGACCGGCCGGCCGTCTACCGCGGCGACGGCGTGTACCTGGTCGGCGACATGGTCTCCGCGCCGGGCATGCGCGGCGAAATCTCCATCAACAGCGCCATTGCCGCCGCCGCGGCCGCCACCGCCGCGCTGACCAAGGTGCGCACGCGCGCGTCCTCGGGCCGAAGCGCACCGTGATCGGTCTCAAGGATGACTTGCATCGACAGCTGCGCGACGCGCGTGCGGCGGTGGTCTGGAAGCTCGACGGACTGTCCGAATACGACGTCCGCAGACCGATGACCCCGCACGGCACCAACCTGCTGGGCTTGGTCAAGCACCTGACCGGCTGCGAGATCGGCTATTTCGGCGATGTGTTCGCCCGGCCTTTCCCGCGTCCTCCGCTGTGGCTGAGCCGCCCGGCAGAGCCCACGGTCGACATGTGGGCGGCGCCCGACGAGAGCCGGGGTGACATCGTCGATCTGTACCGGCGGGCGTGCGCGCACTCCGATCGCACCATTGCGGCACTTGACCTCGAGCATCCCGGTGTCGCGCCCGGCTGGCCCGAAGACCGGCGCTCGGTGACGCTCGGGCGAATCCTCGTGCACATGCTCGCCGAGACCGCCCGCCACGCGGGCCACGCTGACATCGTTCGCGAACTCGTCGACAACCAAGCCGGGTCACAGCCGGGCCGCTCCGGCCTTCCCGACGTCGACGGCCCGTATTGGGCTGCGCTGCATGAACGTATCGAGCGCGCGGCCCGCCAGGCGCAGAAGACTCAGCCTTTGGCGGCCGAGCGCCCGGCGCGCCGGCCGTAGAAGCTGCCGTCACCCAGCGAGACGCCGCTGGCGTAGCCCCAGGCGGCCAGCCCGGCCGTGCACCGGCCGGCGGCGAAGAGGCCCGGGATGGGCGCGCCGCTGACATGGAGCACCTCGGCGTCCAGCGTGGTGGCCAGCCCGCCCAGCGTGAAACCGCCGGTGTTCTCCCGCAGATCGACCGCGCCGACGGGGGAGCCGATCGGCTTGATCCACTCCGGCTTCTTGTGCAGCAGCGGATCCTCGCCGCGCGCGGCGCCCGCGTTGTAGGCGGCCACGGTCGCCTGCAGCGACCCCGGCGGCAGCCCCATCTCGGTTTCCAGGTCGGCGACGGTGTCGGCCACCCAGGTCGCCGGGCGCAGCATGAACTTCGGCGACCACGAGGCCATCGCCTCCTCCTGGGCGTCGCCGTCGATGATGAGATAGGCGACGTTGTCCTGCTGATAGAGCGTGAGCTGGCCGATCCGGCCCGGGTAGGTGTCCTCGGCGACGTAGCGCTGGCCCCGTCCGTTGACCAGGATTCCGCGCACCAGCTGCTGCGGGTCGATGAAGATCGCGACCTCGGTGGCGTCCATGTGCGCCAGATCGGCGCCGAGCGCCTGCGCCATCCGGATCGCCTGCCCGTCATGCTGCTCGATCGAGGCGGCCGGGCGCCCGGCGATCCGCGGCGCGTAGCGCGCCACCATCGCGTCGTTGTAGGCGAAGCTGCCCGTCGCGAGCACCACGCCGTTGCGCGCCCGGATGCTCATCTCGGTGCCATACCGGCGGGCCCGGATGCCGACCACTCGGCCGTCGGACTCGGTGATCAGCCGCTGCACCCGCACGTCGTACAGCGCGCGTGCGCTTGCGGCAGTGGCGGTTTCGACGAGGGGCTTCATCAGCATGTAGCCGGCGCTGGCCTCGCCCTGCTTCTTGTTCTGCATCTGCGGGACGTGCCCGCGCGGCGCGGGGGTGGCGATGGTGTTGAACGGAAAGGAGTTTTCGCCGCCGCTGTACATCAGCCCCTGATCGCCCATCGGTTCCCAGCCGGGCTCGGAGAAGAATTCCGCCTTGAACGGCACGCCGCAGCCGACCAGCCAGTCGAAGTGGGCGACGCTGCCCGCGCAGTAGTCGGCGATCCTGTTCTCGTCGGCGCCGGGGCCCATCGCGACGTTGAGGAATGCCGCCATGTTGTCGACGGAATCGGGGAAATCGCAAGCCGTTTGGATCGGGGTACCGCCGCCGAGATAGATGAAGCCGCCGGCCATCGACGCCGCCCCGCCCCAGGAGCCGGTGCGCTCGAGCACCAGGACGTCGGCGCCGGACCGGGCCGCTTCCACCGCCGCGGCCGCACCGGCGACCCCGTAGCCGGCGATGACGACGTCGGCCTCGGCGTCCCACGAGGTGATCTTCGACGCCGCGACCGGCGTCACGTCGGAGTCGGGCGTCACAGCCGCATGGCCGCGGGCATTTCGCCGACCCACTGGTGGCCCCAGTAGCTGTCGGCGGTGATTTCCTCTGCGGTGTAATAGGTTTCGTCGACCCGCATCCCGTCGGTGCCGAATTCGATGTCCCAGTCACCGGGTGCGCGGACGTAGAACGAGACCATCTTGTCGTTGGTGTGTCGCCCCAGGGTGGACGACAGCTGGAATCCCTCGGCGTTGACCCGGTCCAGCGCCTGCCCGACGGCGTCGAGGGTGTCGACCTCCACCATGATGTGGACCAGGCGCGGGTCGCGCTGGTGTGCGGCCGGCACGATCGCCAGGCTGTGGTGTCGCTCGTTGATGCCGAGGAACCGAACCCGCACGGGCCCAAACTCTTTGGGCAACGGCACCCGGAACGCGCCACGGGCCCGGAACCCGAGGACCTCGGTGTAGAAGTCGAACAGCCCGTTGGGGTCGGTGGCCGGCACCACCACGTGGCCCATGCCCTGATCACCGGTGACGAACTTCGCGCCGAACGGCGTGACGACCGGGCTGTGGTCGAGCACCGCGCCGTGGAACACCTCCAGCGTGGTGCCGGCGGGATCTTCGAAGGTGATCACCTCTTCGACCCGGCGCGCCTCGGCGTCGTCGGGGGACAGCTGCTTGTACGCGACGCCTGCGCCGTCGAGGGTGGCCTGCACGCGCTGCAGGGCCGGGTGGTCGCGCACTTCCCAGCCGACGGTCAGCACCCGGTCGGTCTCACCGGGCACCACGATGAGCCGGGCCGCCCGCTCGTCCATCCGCAGGTACAGCGCCGAAGGATCGGGGCCCTTACCTTCGGCGAACCCCAGCACGCCGAAGGCGAACTGCCGCCAGCGGTCGATGTCATTGGTCGAAATGGTGATGTAGCCAAGGCTTTTCAGGTCGCTCACTAATGCTCCTAGATCAGGGCCCGCAGCGGACCCTCGGGCGGGTCGATGCCGATCGAGCTCAGCGCCGCCGCGTGATAGGTGGTGCCCGGGACATGGATGGCGTGCATCTGGCCGACGTGCACGTCACGCCAATATCGTTGCAGCGGCTTGTCCATCCGCGCCGCGTTGCCGCCCGAGCGGGCGAAGATCTCGTCGACCGCCGACACCGCACGCCACACCGCGCGCACCTGCGTGCGGCGCCCGGCCGCCCGATCGGCGAAGGACACCTCCTTGCCGGCCGCGACCATGTCGTAGATGCGGTCGGCGTTGGCCAGCAGCTCCTGACGCGCCGCGTTGATGTCGGCGGCCGCCTCGCCGATGGCGTGCATGACGTAGGGGTCGTCCTTGATTGCGGTGCCGGTGGCGCCGACCCGTTCGCGCTGATAATCCAGATGCGCGGCGAGTGCACCCTCCGCGATCCCGATGGTGGCCGCGGAGATGCCCAGCGGGAACATCGTCGACCACGGCATCAGGTAGAGGGGTTCGGTCATGCCGGCCTCGCGCTGGGCGGTGCCGTCCATCACCTTGGTCGCGTCCATGGTCCGGTAGCTGGGCACAAACGCGTCCTTGACGATGACGTCCTTGGAGCCGGTCCCGCGCAGCCCCACCACGTTCCACGAATCGTCGACTATCTCGTAGTCCTTGCGGGGCAAGATCATGTGCAGCATCTGCGGTGGCATCAGCGGGATGCCCTTCTCGTCGCCGAGCATTGCCCCCAGGATGATCCAGTCGCAGTGGTCGGTGCCCGAGCTGAACTGCCAGCGCCCGTTGAAGACGTAACCGCCGTCGACGGGTTTGGCCACGCCCTGCGGCGCGTAGGGGGAGGCCATCCAGGTGTCGACGTCGTCGGCCCAAATCTCGGCGGCGACTTTCGGGTCCGCGTACGCCAACTGGTAGGGGTGCACGCCGACGACGCCCACGATCCAGCCGGCCGCCGGATCCAGTGCCGCGGTGGCCATCGTCGTCTCGGCGAACTCGCGCGGGTGCACCTCGAAGCCCTGATATTGCTTGGTCTGCAACAGCCGGATCAGGCCGGCGCCCTTCATCAGCTTGACGGTGTCGTCGGTGAGCCGCCCGATGCGTTCGGCTTCGGCGGCCTGGTCGCGCAACTGGTCCGCCATGGCCACTACCCGGTCGAGTACCCGCTCGCTCATATCGTTGTCCTTACGTGTGTGGGCTAAGCACGTGTGGGGGCTAAGTAATGGTCTACCGCAGTCGAGGCCCGTCCCAAAGGAAATCCCGATGAGCGGACACCACAGGCGTCGGAATTCGACGCGAACCTCGCCGCCGGCCACCCACGCCCGGTGGCCGGGAAAACTCGCCGCAAGCGTCCGGTGACCGGGAGGCCGCGCGGGCCGCGCCGGCCGAGGCCCTACGGTGACTCGTTGTGAACGTTCCCGGCGCGCGGTCCCTCGACGTCGTCGTGGTCGGCGCGGGGTTCGCCGGCCTGTACGCGCTGCACAAACTGCGCGGGCAGGGCCTGTCGGTGCGGGTGCTGGAGGCCGCGCCCGAACTGGGCGGCACCTGGTACCACAACCGGTATCCGGGAGCGCGTTGCGACGTCGAGAGCGTCGACTACTGCTACTCGTTCTCCGACGAACTCCAGCAGGAGTGGAACTGGACCGAACGGTATGCCACCCAGGCCGAGATCCTGGCGTACCTGAACTGGGTCGCCGACAAGCTCGACCTGCGCCGCGACATCGCGTTGCGCACCCGCGTGGTGTCGGCGCACCTCGACGAGGCGGCGTTGCGCTGGACGGTCACCACCGATGCGGGACAATGCTTTTCGGCGCGGTTCGTGGTGATGGCGACGGGTCCGCTGTCGGCCGCGCTGACCCCGGACTTCCCCGGCCTGGACACCTTCGCCGGCGAGCTTTACCACACCGCGCGGTGGCCGCACCGGCCCGTCGACTTCACCGGCAAACGGGTGGCGGTCATCGGCACGGGATCCTCCGGCATTCAGTCGATTCCGGTCATCGCCGAGTCCGCCGCCCACCTCTACGTCTTCCAGCGCACCCCCAACTACAGCGTCCCGGCCGGCAACAGGCCCCTGTCCGCCGCCGAGCTCGACGAGATCAAGGCCGGTTACGCGCAGCGGCGTGCGCTGTCGTGGCGCAGCGGCGGTGGCTCGCCGCACATCACCGCCCCCAGGCCGACGATGCAGTTCACCGCCGAGGAGCGGCGTGCGGCGTTCGAAAAGCGTTGGCAGCAAGGCGGCGTGCTGTTCTCCAAGACGTTCCCGGACCAGCTGACCGACCTGGAGGCCAACGACGAGGCCCGCAGGTTCTACGAGGAGAAGGTCCGGGCCGTCATCGACGATCCGGCGGTCGCCGACCTGCTGATTCCCACCGACCACCCGATCGGCACCAAACGAATCTGCACCGACAGCAACTATTTTCAGACCTTCAACCGGGCGAACGTGTCGCTGATCAGTGTCCGGGCCACCCCGATCGAATCCGTCGACGCCACCGGCATCAACACCGCCGGGGCCGATAACACCGAAGCCCATTACGACGTCGACATGATCGTGCTGGCAACGGGTTTCGACGCGATGACCGGGGCGCTGGGCAAGATCGACATCGTCGGCCGGCGCGGCACCGCCCTGCGAGACGATTGGGCGCACGGACCCCGCACCTATCTGGGGCTGGGCGTCGACGGCTTCCCCAACCTGTTTTTGGTCTCGGGTCCGGGGGCACCCGCCGTGCTGGCGAACATGGTGCTGCACGCCGAGGCCCAGGTGAACTGGATCGCCGAGGCCATCACCCACCTGGACCGGCACGGTTACGCCGCGCTGGAAGCCACCGTGGACAGCGTGGACGAGTGGGGCGCCGAATGCGCCCGCCGGGCCGAGACCACGCTGTTCACCAAGGCCAACTCCTGGTACATGGGCGCCAACGTGCCGGGAAAGCCGCGCGGCTTCATGCTGTTCACCGGGGGCTTCGCGACATACAACGACATCTGCGCCGAGGTCGCCGGCGCCGGCTATCGCGGCTTCGATCTAATCGAACGATGACGGGGTTGCTGGACAAGGTTGTGGTGGTCACCGGTGCGGCCAAGGGGACCGGCCGGGTGCACTGTGAGCGGTTCGCCGACGAGGGTGCCGACGTGATCGCGCTCGACGCGCCCGCGGCGGCCGACGAGTTGCGCGCTACGGCAAGCCGAGTCGACGACCGCGGCCGGCGGTGCGTGACCGGCCTGGCCGACGTCAGCGAGCTCGAAGCGATGACGGCCGCCATCGACGCCGGCGTGGCCGCGTTGGGCCGGCTCGACGTCGTCGTCGCCAACGCCGGGGTCCACCTGCCCGGCGCACCGTCGTGGGAACTGGACCCCCAGGTCTGGCAGCGCACGCTCGACATCAACCTCACCGGCGTCTGGCATACCGTCCGGGCGAGCGTGCCGCACCTGGGTGATCGCGGCGGCTCGGTGGTCGTCATCAGCTCCACCAGCGGCCTGCGCGGCCTGCCCAACACCGCCCACTACACCGCCAGCAAGCACGCGGTGGTGGGATTGGCGCGCACCCTCGCGAACGAGCTCGGGCCGCGCGGCATCCGGGTCAACACCGTGCACCCCGGCCCGGTGGCCACCCCAATGGTGCTCAACGAGGCCACTTTTCGGCGGCTCCGGCCGGACCTGGACAACCCGACGGCGGCCGACGCGGCCGAGGTGCTGCAGGCGCGCAACCTGCTGCCGGTGCCGTGGGTCGAGCCCGTCGACATCGCCAACGCCGTGCTGTTTTTGGCCTCGGACGCGGCCCGCTACGTCACCGGCACGCAGCTGGTGGTCGACGCCGGCCTGACGCAGAAGACGACGTGAGCGCCACGCGCGGCGGGCGACTGCACGGCAAGGTCGCCCTGGTCACCGGAGCGGCGCGCGGGATCGGCCGCGCGCAGGCGGTGCGGTTCGCGCAGGAGGGTGCGAACATCGTGGCGCTCGACGTGTGTGGCCCGGTCGACACCGTGCGTATCCCGCACAGCACCCCCGCCGACCTCGACACCACGGCGTCGCTGGTGCGCGATGCCGGCGGGCTCGCGCACACCGAGATCGTTGACGTGCGAGACCTCGCCGGTGTGCAGGCCGCCACCGACCGCGGGGCCGAGCGGTTCGGTGGTCTCGACGCGGTCTGCGCGACCGCGGGCATCACCTCCCGCGGCATGGCGGTCGAGCTCGACGAAAACGCCTGGCGCACAATGCTCGACGTCAACCTGACCGGGGTATGGCACACCTGCCGCGCGACCGCGCCGCACCTGATCGCGCGCGGGGCGGGTTCGATGACCCTGACGAGTTCCATCGCGGGCCTGCGCGGGCTGGTCGGCGTCGCGCATTACACCGCCGCCAAGCACGGCGTGATCGGCATGATGCGCAGCCTAGCCAATGAGCTTGCGCCGCACAACGTTCGGGTCAACTGCATCAGCCCGACCAACGTCGACACGCCCATGATCCACAATGACGTGGTGGGCGCCGCATTCCGGCCCGACTTGGACCGGCCCCCCACCCGCGCGGAATTCGCCGAGGCGGCCCGCTCGATGAACATGCTCGCGGTGCCCTGGGTGGGCGCGGTGGACGTGGCCAACGCCGCGCTGTTTCTGGCCTCGGACGAGGCCCGTTACATCACCGCGATCGTCCTGCCCGTCGACGCCGGAGCCACCCAGCGATAAGAACTGGCTAGCCGCGCGAAAGAAAAGCCAGCACGGTGCTTTCGAACGCCGCCTTGGCCTCGATCATGGCCCAGTGCCCGGAGTTGGGGAAGATGTGCAGCTCCGCGTTGGGGATGGTGCGCATCGGGATCAGCGCCATGTCCGGCGGGCTCACCCTGTCGTCGCGGCCCCAGGTCAGCAGCGTGGGCGCGGTGAGCTTGTGCATCGTCGCCCACGGTAGCGGCCGGTCGGCGGCGTTCAGCGCGGCGTTCATCCCGGCGAATGCCGCCTTGCCGTACATGCGTCGCGCCGCGGCCAGGGTGTCCGCGTCGGTGGCCAGCTGCCAGCGTTCCTCGATCAGCTCGTCGGTGACCAGCGCCTGGTCGTAGACCATCGACTTGAGCCAGTCGACCAGCCGCTGCCGCGTGGGGTCCTCGACGAATTCCTGCAGCAGCCGAATGCCTTCGCTGGGACTGGGACTGAAGATGTTGGTGCCGATCCCGCCGATGGTCACCAGCCGGCCGACGCGGTCCGGATTGTGGGTCGCGAAGTTGATGCCGACGCCACCACCCATCGAGTTGCCGACGATGTGCACCTTGTCCACGCCGAGCGCGTCCAGGAAGGGCGCCACCGTGCCGAAGGCGGTGACCATCGGGTGGCCGCCGAAGTCGTCGCTGACCCCGAAGCCGGGAAATTCCAGGATCAGGCAGCGGAACCGCTCGGCGAAGGCGGGCAGCACGCCGCGGAAGTTGCGCCAGCCGGTGACACCGGGGCCGGAGCCGTGCAGGAACAGCAGCGCCGGCCCCGAATGGGTTCCGCCGGTGTCGTAGTAGCGCAAAGCGCCCTTGTCAGTGCTGATTTCGCGCAGGTCGTGCGCCGCGACGCTCGTCGGTTCCGAAGTGTCTGCCACGGATGTCACCCTGCCATGCCGCGGCGGCGAGGATGGACGGGGTTCCGCTGACCGGGCGGATCAGACCGGGCAGATCAGGCCGGCTCGCCGCAACTCAGCAGCTCTTTGAGCGCGGCGGGAAACGCATCGGCGAGGTCCCAAAGGTCCGGAACCAGGTCCGGGCAGGAGATGATGCCGATGCCCAGCCGGCCGTTGAGCGACATCACCGTGATGTTCAGCGCGGCGCCGGCGATGATCGGGCCGAGCGGATACATCGCGTCGAGGCGGCACCCCAGGAAGTAGAGCTGTTCTTGCGGGCCGGCGACGTTCGACAGCACCAGGTTGTGCGGCGGGTTCTCGGGCAGGGGGAGTCGCGGCAGCAGCCGTCGGGCCGCACCGAACAGGGTCTGCCCGGCCACTTGCGTCCAGTCGTGCAGCAGCGTCGGGCCCAGCGCCGCGGAGTGGTCCTTCGCCGCGGCGTTTCCCTCGGCGATGCTCGCCAGCCGTTGTACGGGGTCGTCGACGTGGGTTTCGAGGCGGCAGAGCATCCAGGTCATCTGGTTGCGGCCCGTGCGGGTGGACTTGCCGCGCACCGACACCGGCACGCTCGCGACCAGGGGGACGTCGGACAGCGCGTCGCGGTCTTGGAAGTACTGCCGTAACGCCCCGGCGCACAGCGCCGTCACGACGTCGTTGACGGTGACCCCGAACCGGTTTTTGACGGTTTTGACGTCCTCGAGGTCCACGTTGGTCAGCGCCACGTTGCGGCGCCGGGTGAACGAGCCGTTGAACGCGGTCGGCGGCGCCGCGAACGGGGCCGCCATCGTCTGGCCGCCGCCGCGGGCGCGCAGCACCGTCTCCGCCACGGTCAGCGCCGTGGCCGGCAGGACTCGGGCCAGCCGCCACGGCCGCAACGCCGCCCCGATCAGCCCGCTCGCGGCGATCTGTAGTGGATTCGCCGCGCCGGCGCGCTCGGCCGGTTCCGGCGGCGGGGCGTCGGGCACGTCGCTGCACAACTGCGAGAGCAGGTGGGCGCCGCCCACGCCGTCGACCACCGCGTGGTGGACCTTGAGGACGACGGACAGTGCGTCCGTGCCGTGCCGGCCTTCGATCACCCACATCTCCCACAGCGGCCGGTCACGATCGAGCGGCAGCCCGGCGATGTGGCCGCAGATGTCCGCTAATTCTTTCGGGCCTCCCGGCGACGGCAGGGCCACGCGGTGCAGGTGGCGAGCCGTGTCGAACCGGTCGTCGTCGACCCACACGGGGTGGTCGAGGTTCAGTTGGTTGTCGGCCAGCTTGAGGCGGAATTCGGGCACCGCATCAAGCCGCTCGCGCAGCGCCGCACTGAAGCGATCAAAGGTGTAGCCGCCGGGCATCGTCGACGGGTCCAACTCCAGCACGCAGCAAACATTCAAAGGCTGCGTCGGCGATTCCAGGTGCAGAAAGAACGCGTCCAATCCGCTGAGTCGTTGCATCGTTGCTCGTCTCGGTTGTGCGGCCATGACCGCTGGTCACCTGACCCACGGTCATTCCCGGAGCTCCGCAAGCGCGCCCAATCGGGAGACCGCAATCTTTTGGTGTGTGACTTCTAGCTGTAGCCGTTGAGGGGCTTGGGGCAAACATTTCGTCAAGACATTTAACGAAATCGCCGCGCCGCGGGCGCCCGGCGCGCCGACGGGCGTGGAGATTATGCGCTGGTCGACTGGCGGGCGGTGAGCAGGTGGTCGACGGAGTAGCGGTTGTGCCCGCGGAACGCAATCACGCCGACGAGAAAGAGCGCGTGCACGAGTTGGTCGCCGATCACGTTGAAGTGCTCGATCGACGTGGCGCCCAGGACCAGACCGACCATCACCAGTGCGCCGGCGATGGCGGCCGTCCGGGTCAGCACACCGGCCAGCAACAGCGCTCCGATGGTCAGCTCCGCGAACGGCAGCGCGTAACCGCATCCCGAGACCGCGACGGCGGGCAGCATCGACTTCGTGAACTCACTCATCAGCTGGGCGTGAAACGCGCCCAGCTTCGGCAACCGGACCAGGCCGTGGCCGAACAGGCTGGCCCCGATGGTCAGCCGAACCAGCAGGTAGGCCACGGCCCGGTCGGTGTCGGATGTCCCCATGGTCGATCCTTTCTCGGTGGTCGTGGCGCGGAAACGTCACGCGAACAACAGGTTTCGCGGGGCCAGCGATCGCGGTGCCGCTAGGGCCGGCGGGCCATTGCGGAGTCGGGAGCCGCCCAGTCGGTCGAGACCTTGCGGTGCTTGATCAGCCAGGCGCCACCGTCGGGAACCAGGATGTCGCGGTACCGGCCGTAGTGGTCCAGGCCGATGTGGGTGACCACGGTGAAGTAGCAGTCGACCCGAGCCCGGTCGGGTGTCACCTCGGTGAACAACACGTTCGCGACGTTATGGCGCACAATCGGTTTGGCGTCGGTGTCGACGGCGATCCTGCCCGTGACGCCGCCCAGGAAGGCCGCGATGTCCGACCGCCCGTGCAATGGCTCGAAACCCCGGATCTCGAGGACGCCGTCGGCGCAGAACGTCGCCGCCAGGTCGTCGAGGCGGCCGGCGTCGCCGGACCAGTTGTAGCGCGCCAGGGTATCCCGAATCCGCTCGCGGGCGACCAGTTCCCACATCTGCACCGTCACGACTCCTCGCCCCGCCGACCCTTCTGGGTCAA
Organism: Mycobacterium sp. 1245801.1; assembly: GCF_001673055.1. NCBI lineage: Bacteria > Bacillati > Actinomycetota > Actinomycetes > Mycobacteriales > Mycobacteriaceae > Mycobacterium > Mycobacterium sp. 1245801.1. The sequence continues at coordinate 489 of NZ_LZKY01000026.1, read as the reverse complement.
CAGCGTAGGCGTATTGCACGGTCTGGCCGAAGTTTCGAGAATCCGGCGGTTGGGCAATAAGGGAGTCGATTGCACGACACGGGCGCGTGCACGCCATGGAGGGAGAACGCATGTCGGACAAGAGTGGTCCCGCGGAGGCCGTCGAGGGCATCGTCGAGGGCATCAAGGGCAAGGTCAAGGAAGTCGCCGGCGCGGTCGCCGGCCGTGACGACCTGAGGCGCGAGGGCCAGGCCCAGCAGGACAAGGCCGACGCGCAGCGCGAGGCGGCCCAGAAAGAGGCCGAGGCCGAGAGCGCCCGCAAGGCCGCCGATATCAACGAGGCTCGGCAAAAAGCCGAACAGTAGCAACGTCTGAGGGTGGCCCGGTCACAGGCGTGGCCGGGCCGCCGCGTGTGAGCATTGGGAATGAAATTCCGCGCCGGGCTGTATAACCACGCATGAAGCTCAACGATGCCGCGCGCGGCCTCATCGGCAAGGGCGCCGATGCGAC
>NZ_LZKY01000025.1:0-10104 GCF_001673055.1 Mycobacterium sp. 1245801.1 | reverse complement strand
CCACCGCCGGGCCGGATCCGTTGGGCCGCACCCGGATCGCGGCGGCGAGGCTGGTCGCCGAGGGCGTGGCCGCCGTGGTGGTCGACTGCGAGACGTCCTTTGTGCGGCTGGGCCTGGCCGGGCAACTGGCCCGCCAGCTGGGCGCGCCGGCGATCCGGCTGGAGCAGCTGCACGCCGATTCCCTGACGCGCGCGGTGCGCGACGCGGCCTGAGCGAAAGGGTTAAGCGCTTATGCCACAGGGTGTTCCATTGCAGGTTCCCGATGACGGCCTGACCACGCGGGCGCGGCGCCACACGCCCGTGCTGGCGGTGCACACCGGCGCCGGCAAGGGAAAGTCCACGGCCGCATTCGGAATGGCGTTGCGGGCCTGGAACGCCGGCCTGTCGGTCGCGGTGTTTCAGTTCGTCAAAAGCGCCAAGTGGAAGGTGGGCGAGGAGGCGGTCTTCGGTCAGCTGGGCCAACTGCACGACCAGCACGGGATCGGTGGTCGTGTGGAATGGCACAAGATGGGCGCGGGCTGGTCCTGGACCCGCAAGGCGGGCAGCGACGTCGATCACGCGGCGGCCGCGGCCGACGGCTGGGCGGAGATCGCGCGCCGGCTGGTCGATCAGCGCCACGACTTCTACGTGCTGGACGAGTTCACCTATCCGCTGAAGTGGGGTTGGGTGGACGTCGACGAGGTGGTGCGGGCGCTGGCGGCGCGACCCGGTCATCAGCACGTGGTCGTCACCGGACGTGACGCACCGCAAAGCCTGATCGACGCGGCCGACCTGGTGACCGAGATGGCGAAGGTCAAGCATCCGATGGACGTAGGACGCAAGGGGCAGAAGGGCATCGAGTGGTGAGTGTTCCCGCGGTGGTCATCGCCGCCCCAGCCTCGGGCAGCGGAAAGACCACGCTGGCAACGGGTTTGATCGGTGCCTTGCGGCAGGCGGGCCACGCGGTGGCGCCGTTCAAGGTGGGCCCGGACTTCATCGATCCCGGCTATCACGGCCTCGCCGCCGGCCGCCCCGGCCGCAACCTCGACCCGGTGCTGGTGGGGGAGGGTCTGATCGGCCCGCTGTACGCCCACGGCGCGCGTGGCGCGGACATCGCCGTGGTCGAAGGGGTGATGGGGCTGTTCGACGGCCGGATCGGGCCCGCTGCAACCACTCCCGCGGCGGGCTCGACGGCCCACGTGGCAGGCCTGCTGGGTGCGCCCGTCGTTCTGGTCGTCGATGCGCGCGGGCAGAGCCAGAGCGTCGCCGCGCTGCTGCATGGCTTTTCCACCTTTGACACCGGTACCCGCGTGGCCGGAATGATCCTGAACCGGGTCGGATCGGCCCGGCACGAGCAGGTGTTGCGGCAGGCCTGCGAGCACGCCGGCGTCCCGGTGCTCGGCGCCATTCCTCGGGTGGCCGAATTGGAGCTGCCCACAAGGTATTTGGGACTTGTCACCGCGGTGGAGTACGGGCAGCGGGCGCGGCTGGCGGTGGAGGCGATGACCGATTTGGTCGCGCGCCACGTCGACCTGGCGGCGGTCGTTGCCGCCGCCGCAAGCCGGGTCGCGCAACCGCCCTGGGATCCGGCGGCGGTGGTCGGGGAGACGCCCGCCGGGCGTGCCACTGTCGCCATGGCGGCGGGCAAGGCATTCAGTTTCGGCTACGCAGAACACCGGGAACTGCTGGCCGCCGCCGGCGCCGATGTGGTCGAATTCGATCCGCTCGTCGACGCGTTGCCCGACGGCGCCGATGCGGTGTTGCTGCCCGGCGGTTTTCCCGAACAGTTCACCGCGGAGCTCTCGGCCAACGACCTCGTCCGCCGGCAGATCAAGGAGCTGGCCGCCGCGGGGGCGCCGATACACGCCGAGTGCGCGGGGCTGATCTACCTGGTCTCCGACCTCGACGGCCATCCGATGTGTGATGTGCTGGCCGGGCGGGCGCAATTCACGTCGCAGCTGACCCTGGCGTATCGCGATGCCGTCGCCGTGGCGGATTCGTCGTTGCACGCCGCGGGCCAGCGGGCGGTAGGGCACGAATTTCACCGCACCACAGTCACATTCACCGACGATTATCAGCCGGCCTGGATGTACCGGGTCGACGGAGCCGCCCAGGGGAGCGCCGCCGTGCGTGACGGCGCCGTGCACGCCGGGGTGCATGCGTCTTATCTGCACACCCACCCGGCGGCCGCGCCGGAGGCGGTGGCGCGCTTCGTGGCACACGCTGACTCCCGGCTTCGCCGCGCTGGCGATCGCCACTAGGCTTGCCGGGTGACCGAGAGCGCCTACCTTGTTGGGCTGCGGCTGACCGGCAAGAAGGTCGTCGTGGTCGGCGGCGGCACCGTTGCCCAGCGCCGGTTACCCTTGCTCATCTCCAGCGGCGCCGACGTCCACGTCATCTCCCGCAGCGCCACCCGATCGGTCGAGGCGATGACGGGAATCACACTGGCACTGCGCGAATACCGCGACGGCGACCTCGACGGAGCCTGGTATGCGATCGCGGCCACCGACGACCCGCGCGTGAACGAGGCCGTGGTCGCCGAGGCCGAACGGCGCCGCATCTTCTGCGTTCGCGCCGACGTCGCCGTTGAGGGGACCGCCGTCACCCCAGCATCTTTCGACTACGCGGGGCTGTCGGTCGGCGTGCTGGCCGGTGGCGAGCACCGCCGGTCGGCGGCGATCCGCTCGGCCATCCGCGAGGCGCTGCAGACCGGGCTCATCACGCCCGAGAGCCCAGTGGGCTCCGACGTCGTCAAGGGCGGCGTCGCGCTGGTCGGCGGCGGGCCCGGCGACCCCGAACTCATCACCGTGCGCGGCCGCCGCCTGCTGGCCCAGGCCGACGTCGTGGTCGCCGACCGGCTGGCGCCACCGGAACTGCTCGCGGAACTGCCCCCGCACGTCGAAGTCATCGACGCCGCCAAGATCCCGTACGGGCGGGCGATGGCCCAGGATGCGATCAACGACGTGATGATCGAGCGCGCCCGCGCCGGCAGCTTCGTGGTGCGCCTGAAGGGCGGGGACCCCTTCGTGTTCGCCCGCGGCTACGAAGAGGTGCTGGCGTGCGCCGAGGCCGGGATTTCGGTGACCGTGGTGCCGGGTGTGACGAGCGCCATAGGAGTGCCCGCTTTAGCGGGCGTCCCGGTCACTCATCGGGCGATAAATCACGAGTTCGTGGTGGTCAGCGGGCATCTCCCACCCGGTCATCCCGAATCGTTAGTGAATTGGGATGCGCTGGCCGCAATGTCCGGCACCATTGTTTTGCTGATGGCCGTCGAGCGCATCGAACTTTTCGCCGAGGCGCTCCTCAAAGGCGGCCGACCTGCGGATACTCCGGTGTTGGTCGTTCAGCATGGAACGACCGCCGCTCAACACACTTTGCGGGCTACCCTCGCCGACACGCCCGAAAAGATCCGCGCCGACGGTATCCGACCTCCGGCGATCATCGTGATCGGCGCTGTGGCGGCTTTCGGGCTTTAAACGGTTCTTAAGATTACTGTAAGGTAACCCTTTATGACGGCTCTCAACGATGCAGAGCGCGCGGTGCAGAATCTTGCCTCGGCGCGCCCCGATCGTCCGGCCCCGGTGCGCGCGGCGGAGACCACCGCGAAAGCCCCGGCGGAGACCGCCTCAACGCGCATCAGCAAGTACTATCCGGCGTGGCTGCCCTCGCGGCGCTTCATCGCGGCCGTCATCGCCATCGGCGGCATGCAGCTGCTCGCGACCATGGACAGCACCGTCGCCATCGTCGCGCTCCCCAAGATCCAAAACGAGCTGAGCCTGTCCGACGCCGGCCGCAGCTGGGTGATCACCGCCTACGTGCTGACGTTCGGCGGGCTGATGCTGCTCGGCGGTCGTCTCGGCGACACCATCGGGCGCAAGCGAACCTTCATCGTCGGTGTCGCGCTGTTCACCATCTCCTCCGTGCTGTGCGCGGTCGCCTGGGACGAGGCGACCATGGTCATCGCGCGGCTGTCGCAGGGCGTCGGTTCCGCCATCGCCTCACCGACCGGCCTGGCGCTGGTGGCCACCACCTTCCCCAAGGGGCCGGCCCGTAACTTCGCGACCGCGGTGTTCGCCGCGATGACGGCGGTCGGCTCGGTGATGGGCCTGGTCGTCGGCGGGGCGCTTACCGAGGTGTCCTGGCGGCTGGCGTTCCTGGTGAACGTGCCGATCGGCTTGGTGATGATGTACCTGGCCCGCACCGCACTGCGGGAGACCAACCGCGAGCGGATGAAGCTCGACGCCACCGGGGCCATACTGGCCACCTTGGCCTGCACCGCGGCCGTATTCGCCTTTTCGATGGGGCCGGAAAAGGGCTGGATGTCGATCACCACCATCGGCTCGGGCGTGGTGGCGCTGGGTGCCGCGCTGGCCTTCGTCATCGTGGAGCGCACCGCCGAGAACCCCGTCGTTCCGTTCGGCCTGTTCCGTGATCGCAACCGGCTGGTCACCTTCACCGCGATCTTCCTGGCCGGCGGGCTGATGTTCAGCCTGACCGTGTGCATCGGCCTGTACGTGCAGGACATCCTCGGTTACAGCGCGCTGCGCGCCGGCGTCGGCTTCATCCCGTTCGTCATCGCGATGGGCATCGGCCTCGGCGTCTCCTCGCAGCTGGTGTCCCGGTTCTCCCCGCGGGTGCTGACCATCGGCGGCGGGATCCTGCTGTTCTGGGCGATGTTGTTCGGCTGGGCGTTCATGCACCGCGGGGCTGCTTACTTCCCCAACCTGGTGCTGCCCATCGTGGTCGGCGGCATCGGCATCGGCATGGCCGTCGTTCCCCTCACGCTGTCGGCCATCGCCGGTGTGGGCTTCGATCAGATCGGACCGGTATCGGCCGTCACGCTGATGCTGCAGAGCCTGGGTGGGCCGCTGGTGCTGGCCGTCGTGCAGGCGGTGATCACCTCGCGGACGCTGTATATGGGCGGCACCACCGGCCCGGTCAAGTTCATGAACGATGCGCAGTTGGCCGCGCTGGACAACGGCTACACCTACGGGCTGCTCTGGCTGGCCGGGGTGGCCGTCATCGTCGGCGGCGCGGCGCTGTTGATCGGCTACACCCCCGACCAGGTTGCGCACGCGCAAGAGGTCAAGGAAGCGATGGACGCCGGGGAGCTGTAGCTCACCGCAGGCGGGTTCGCAGTCGCCGCTAGGCCCGATGGCGGTGACCCACTGCGCCCGGCTTCGCCGCGCTTGTGATCACCGCTAGGCCCGATGGCGGTGACCCACTGCGCCCAACTTCGTTGGGCTGTATCTGATTGCCCGGCTCCTCAGCGGGCCGATGCGGCCCGCATCGTCGCCGAGCGCCAAGTCACCGCTAGGCTAGCCCGCTGTGATCACCCGGATGTCCCAGTTGTTTTTGCGCACCTTGCGCGACGATCCCGCCGACGCCGAAGTCGCCAGCCACAAGCTGCTGATCCGGGCCGGCTACATCCGGCCCGTCGCGCCCGGCCTGTACAGCTGGTTGCCGCTCGGATTACGGGTGCTGCGCCGCATCGAGCGCATCGTCCGTGACGAGATGAATGCCATTGGCGGACAGGAGATCCTGTTTCCCGCGCTGCTGCCACGCGCGCCGTACGAGACGACGAACCGGTGGACGGAGTACGGCGACTCGGTGTTTCGGCTGCAGGATCGCCGCGGCAATGACTTCCTGCTGGGCCCCACCCACGAAGAGCTGTTCACCCTGACCGTCAAAGGTGAATACAGCTCCTACAAAGACTTTCCGGTCCTGCTCTATCAGATCCAGAACAAGTATCGCGACGAGGCGCGGCCGCGGGCCGGCATCCTGCGGGTCCGGGAGTTCGTGATGAAGGACTCCTATTCGTTCGACATCGACGACGCCGGACTCAAGGCCGCCTATCACGCGCACCGGGAGGCCTATCAGCGCATCTTCGCGCGCCTTCAGGTGCGCTACGTCATCGTCTCCGCGGTATCGGGGGCCATGGGCGGCAGCGCGTCGGAGGAGTTTCTGGCCGAAAGCGCCGTCGGGGAGGACACCTTCGTGCGGTGCCTGGAATCCGGCTACGCGGCCAACGTCGAGGCCGTCATCACCGCGCGCCCGGAGGCGCAGCCGATCGACGGGCTGCCCGAGGCGGTGGTGCACGACACGGGCGACACCCCGACCATCGCCACGCTGGTGGACTGGGCCAACCAGGCGGACCTGGGCCGCGCCGTCACCGCGGCCGACACGTTGAAGAACGTGCTGCTCAAGGTGCGTCAGCCCGGCGGGGAGTGGGAGCTGCTGGCCATCGGGGTGCCGGGTGACCGCGAGGTCGACGACAAACGGCTGGGCGCGGCGCTGGAACCGGCCGAATACGCGTTGCTCGACGACGCCGACTTCGCCAAGTATCCCTTCCTGGTGAAGGGATACATCGGCCCGAAAGGCTTGCAGGACAACGGTGTTCGCTATCTGGTCGACCCGCGGGTGGTGGACGGCACCAGCTGGATCACCGGGGCCGACGCGCCCGGGCGGCACGTCGTCGGGCTGGTCGCCGGCCGGGACTTCACCGCCGACGGCACCATCGAGGCCGCCGAGGTGCGCGACGGCGACCCCTCACCGGACGGAGCGGGTCCGCTGGTCTCGGCGCGTGGCATCGAGGTGGCGCACATCTTCCAGCTCGGCCGCAAATACACCGACGCCTTCACCGCCGACGTGCTCGGTGAGGACGGCAAGCCGGTCCGGCTGACCATGGGCTCCTACGGGCTCGGGGTGTCACGGATGGTGGCCGTCATCGCCGAGCAGCACCACGACGAACTGGGCCTGCGCTGGCCGTCGGCGGTCGCCCCGTTCGACGTGCATCTGGTGATCGCCAATAAGGACGCGGAGGCGCGTACCGGCGCCACCAACCTGGCCGACGAGCTGGACCGGTTGGGCGTCGAAGTGCTGCTCGACGACCGCCAGGCCTCACCCGGCGTGAAGTTCAAGGACGCCGAACTGCTCGGCGTCCCCTGGATCGTCGTGGTGGGCCGGGGCTGGGCGGACGGGGTGGTGGAGCTGCGCGACCGCTTCGGCGGCGAAACCCGCGAACTGGCCACCGGGCCGTCACTGGCCGCCGACATCGCGGCGGCCTGCTCGCCGAACAGCGGTTAGTCGTTGCCCCCGGGGAAGCTCGTCGTGATGGGCCAGGCGCCTAGCACGCGGCTCCACCGGGCGCCCATGACCGCGCTCTGCACCAGGGCCGTCGCGGCGAACGCGCGGTCGGCGCCGCTCTCGGCGTGCTCGGCGACGACGCGCCACGCCCCCGCGCCGTCGTTCTCCATCCGCGCGGCCAGGCGCGCGGCGTCGGCCGGGCCGCCGACCACCAGCGGCAACTGGTAGCCCGCCGCGGCGACGGGAACGGTCACCTTGCGGGCATTGAGCATCGCGATGACGTCGTCACGGCGCTGGCGGTGCTGCGCGAGGGCCTCTACGACCATGTCGTTCACGCTGGGCGGGGACAGCGCCGAGACGATGCCGTAGCCGTAGATCGTCGAGTGCTCGATGGCCAGCGCGTCGCACAGCGCCGTGTTGTCGGCATCCTTGCCGGAGGTCATATCGACGGCCCCCCGGGCACGAGCGCGACCGTGTACGAGGCAGTGCAGGAGGCGGCGATCGAGGCCAGCAACCCGGCCCGATAGCCCGACTCGGTGCCTACCAGGCGGGTGGCGCTGTCGGCCGAGGCCCGCAGCGCGTTGATGACGTCGGACACCGGCGGCGGAGGCGGTGGCGGGCCGGCCGGCTGGGCCTGGCCCGGGTTGGGCGTCTCGCTCGTGGGGGAGGTGGCGAGCTTGCCGGCCGCGCGCGAGATCTCCGCGGACAGCGCGCGGGCATGCGCGGCGCGCTGGCTCGCCACCACGGTCAACGCGGCGGCGACCTGAGGCGGGTTCCCGATGGCCGCTGCGGCGGCACCCGCCAGCGCGCTGTCGTGCCGGGCCTGATCCAGCGGCCCCAGCAATTGCTCGACCGGCGGCGGTTTGGGCGCGGACTTGCCGCAGGCGGACACCACCGCCCCGAGCGCAGCCAAAGCCGCACCACCGGCGAGCACATCTCGCCTGTTGACGAACGGAACTGCGCTAGGCACAAAGACATCCTGCCATCGGCGCGCAGCCGGGCACGATGCCAGGACGCGATCACGCCGTCAACCGCGATTCCTGGCGTATCGTGGATAGCTGGTTCTCGCAGAGGGCGGCCGCCGACAGCAACGGTCAGCAACGGGCGTTCCTCCGCCGGGACACCGGAAGCCGCCTGCGAAGCCATCGGGGCGCCGACATCCGTCAGATGACCGGACAACTCAAGATGAGGAGCTCGCCGTGACCACCGGGCTACCGTCGCAGACGCAGGTGATCGAGCTACTCGGTGGAGAGTTTGCGCGCGCCGGATTCGAGATCGAAGACGTGGTCATCGACGCCCGGACCCGCCCCCCGCGAATCATGGTGATCGCCGACGGCGACAACGGCCTCGACTTGGACACGGCGGCCACGTTGTCCCGCTCGGCATCGGCACTGCTCGACGGCCTGGACACCATCGGCGACCAGTACGTGCTCGAGGTCTCCTCGCCCGGCGTGGACCGCCCGCTGACCAGCGCGAAGCACTTCCGCCGGGCGCGCGGCCGCAAGGTCGACGTCGTCCTGTCGGACGGATCGACGCTGACCGGCCGGGTCGGCGAGACGGGCGATGGCGCGGTCGCACTGGTGGTGCGCGCGGGCCGGGATCTGGCGGTGCGCCAGATCCCCCTCGCCGACATCGTCAAAGCTGTTGTCCAAGTGGAGTTTTCGCCCCCTAACCAAGCGGAGCTGGAACTGGCGACCACGGGTCAGGCCCAAAGGACGGAGGAGCGGCGCCTATGAACATCGACATGGCCGCGCTGCATGCCATCGAGGTGGACCGCGGCATCTCGGTCAACGAGCTGCTCGAGACGATCAAATCGGCGCTGCTCACCGCCTACCGGCACACCGAAGGCCACCAGAACGACGCGCGGATCGAGATCGACCGCAAAACCGGTGTCGTGAAGGTGATGGCCCGGGAGACCGACGAAGACGACAACGTCATCAGCGAATGGGACGACACCCCCGAGGGTTTCGGCCGCATCGCCGCCACCACCGCCCGGCAGGTCATGCTGCAGCGGTTCCGGGACGCCGAAAACGAGCGGACTTACGGCGAGTTCTCCACCCGCGAGGGCGAGATCGTCGCCGGCGTCATCCAGCGCGACAGCCGGGCCAACGCGCGTGGCCTGGTGGTGGTCCGGATGGGCACCGAGACGAAGGCCTCCGAGGGCGTGATCCCGGCGGCCGAGCAGGTCCCCGGGGAAAGCTACGAACACGGCAACCGGGTGCGGTGCTACGTCATCGGGGTGACCCGCGGGGCCCGCGAGCCGCTGATCACGTTGTCGCGGACCCACCCCAACCTGGTTCGCAAGTTGTTCTCGCTGGAGGTCCCCGAGATCGCCGACGAGTCCGTCGAGATCGTGGCGGTGGCGCGGGAGGCCGGCCATCGGTCCAAGATCGCGGTGAAGTCCAACCTGCCCGGCCTGAACGCCAAGGGCGCCTGCATCGGTCCGATGGGGCAGCGGGTCCGCAACGTGATGAGCGAGCTCTCCGGAGAGAAGATCGACATCATCGACTACGACGAGGACCCCGCCCGCTTCGTCGCCAATGCGCTGTCGCCGGCGAAGGTGGTGTCGGTGTCGATCATCGACCAGGCCGCCCGCGCCGCCCGGGTGGTGGTGCCCGACTTCCAGTTGTCCTTGGCCATCGGCAAGGAAGGCCAGAACGCGCGCCTGGCCGCCCGGCTCACCGGGTGGCGCATCGACATCCGCGGCGACTCGCCCGCCGGGGCGGGCGGGCATCCGGAGAGCCAGTCCGAACACGGCGCCACCCACGGAATGGCCCGCGACCGCTAGCGGTCCGGCCGGGTCGCGCCGGCGCACGCTCGGGCGGTTCTGAGCTTCGATCCGGTGACGCTAGACTGAGCCGTGATCCAGCGCGAACTTTCGGCTCCCGAAATCACGTCGCACCGTCATGCGGGTGGACCCGTACGGACGTGCGTCGGGTGCCGGAAGCGAGAGCTGGCCGTCGAGTTGCTTCGAGTGGTGGCTGTGCCGAACGGGAACGGCGAATTCGCCGTGATCGTTGACACAGGCAAGAGCCTGCC
>NZ_LZKY01000024.1:0-30145 GCF_001673055.1 Mycobacterium sp. 1245801.1 | reverse complement strand
CTTCGGCGCGCATCGCGATGACCTCGAGCGGGTCGTCCCAGGCGTGCGCGATGTGCTTGTAGAACTCCTTGTACTCCTCTTCGGAGACCTCTTCTTTGGGCCTGGCCCACAGGGCCTTCATCGAGTTGAGGGTTTCGGTCTCGATGGTGACGGTCTCCTCGCCGCCCTCCTCGCCGGCCGGTTCTCGCCGCTCGACCTGCATGCGGATGGGCCAGGCGATGAAGTCGGAGTATTTCTTGACCAGGCTCCTGATCTTGAACTCCGCGGTGTAGTCGTGCAGCTCGTCCTCGGCGTCCTCGGGCTTGAGGTGCAGGATGACCGACGTTCCCTGCGGGGCGTCGTCGACCGATTCGATGGTGTAGGTGCCCTCGCCGCTGGATTCCCATTTGGTGGCCTCGCTCTCGCCGGCTTTGCGGGTGAGCAGCTCGACCTTGTCGGCGACCATGAAACTCGAATAGAAACCGATACCGAACTGGCCGATGAGTTCTTCCGAGGCCGCTCGGTTTTTCAGGTTCTGCGCCTCCCTTAGTTGCTTGCGCAGCTCGGCGGTGCCCGACTTGGCCAGCGTGCCGATCAGATCCACCACTTCGGCGCGGGTCATCCCGATGCCGTTGTCACGGATGGTCAGGATGCGCGCATCCTTGTCCACGTCGATCTCGATGTGCAGGTCGGAGGTGTCGACGTCGAGGTCCTTGTTCCGGAACGCTTCAAGCCGGAGCTTGTCCAGCGCGTCGGAGGCGTTGGAGATCAACTCCCGCAGGAACGAGTCCTTATTGGAGTAGACGGAATGGACCATCAGATCCAGCAGTTGCCGAGCCTCTGCCTGAAACTCCAACTGCTCGACGCGCGCGTTCATGACTGCTCCTACAGCTCCTTTCCAAAGGACAGTGACGTCTCAAATTTACCGAGCCGCCCACCATTGGTGTTCGGTGGACCCATCCACTTCGGGGCAACCGCCTCTAGGCTGAACGCATGTCTGTTGCTCAACGCGAACGTGCCGCCCTGGTGGAAACCATGCGCGGCGTCGGGCCGGACGCGCCCACGCTGTGCGAGGGATGGAAGACGCGGGACCTGGCCGCGCACCTGGTGATCCGTGAGTACCGTCCCGACGCCGCGCCCGGCATCCTGATTCCTTTCTTCGCCTCCCATACCGAGAAGGTGCAGAACCAGGTGGCCGAGCGGAATGCGTGGGATGAGCTGGTCGGCAAGCTCGCCGCCGGCCCGCCGGTCTACTCGCCGCTCAAACTGCTCGACCCGGTGGCCAACGTGGCCGAGATGTTCATCCACCACGAGGACGTGCGCCGCGCGCAGCCGGGCTGGCAGCCGCGCTCGCTGGAGCCCGCCCTGAGCAAGATGCTGCGGCGCACCCTGCCGTTGATGGCCCGGGTCACCCTCGCCAAGGTGCCCGGCCGGGTGGCGCTGCGTACCCCGGAGGGTAAGACGGTGCTCACCGCCGGTCAGGGCCCCGCGGTGACGGTGACCGGGGCGCCCGAGGAGCTCTTGCTGTTCAGCGTGGGGCGGCAGGCCAAGGTCGACTTCGACGGCGACGCCGCGGCGGTGCAGGCCGTCCGCGATGCGCCTAAGGGGTTGTAGGACCGGCGATCGCGGCGGCCGCTTGCGGGCCGTCCGGGAGGATATCCGCGATTCGAAACTTGATAGCGCATGCGCTATCAAGTTTGAGTGGACGTTGGTCATCCGAAGGCCGCGCGCAGCTCCTTCTTGATGACCTTGCCGAACTGATTGCGCGGCAGCGTCTCGACGACCACCAGGTGTTCGGGGTGTTTGTATCGGCTGAGGCCGCGTGATTGGCAATGTCGCACAAGGGATTCCAACGTCACACCGTCGGCCGTCGCGGGCACCACGACGGCACAGACGCGTTCGCCGGTTCGGGGGTCCGGAATGCCGATCACGGCGACATCGGCGACGTCGGGATGGGTGGCGAGCGCATTCTCGATTTCGAGCGCCGAGATGTTCTCCGCGTTGCGGATGATCGCGTCCTTGGTGCGGCCCGTGACGCGGACATTGCCGTCGGCATCGATCAGGCCGAGATCACCTGTGCGCAACCAGCCTTCGTCGTCGAACGCGTCGGCGTCGAGCGCCGGGTCGGCGTAGCCGAGGAAGCACTGGGGTCCCTTCAGCAGCAGCTCGCCCTCCTGACCGGCGGCCAGTTCGACGCCGCGGCTGTCGACCGCGCGGACTGCGACCCCAGGGACCGGCGGCCCGACGGTGTGATCGAGCACCTCGGGCGCGGCGGTCAACGAGGGTGACGTCGCGCACGGAAACTCGGTCATGCCCCACGCATTGGCGATGCCGGCCAGGCCGAAGGTGTCGCGGACCTGGCGACTGAGTTCGGCGGTGACGGGCGCTCCCCCGGCCAGGCAGCCCCGGACCGACGGAAACAGCGGCCGATCGCCTTGGGCCCGTTGGGCTTCGAGGAATGCAACGAAGAACGGGGTCGCGGTCCCCAGGAACGTCGGATTGTGCGCGGCGATGGCCCACGGCGTGGTGGCCGGGTCGAACGTCTCGAACAGGACCAACCGCATGCCGGTCAGCAACCCGGTGGCCAGCATCGCCGCCCCGCCGATGTGTGCGATCGGGAAGGCGATCGGATCCACGTCGCTACTGTTGGCGCCCACCATGCCCACCACTCCCGCCGAGCCGGCGATCACCGACGTGTCGGTGTGACGGATCCCCTTGGGGGCCGCGGTGGTTCCCGAAGAATAGTAGATCCAGCGTGGGTCGTCGGCGGATCTGGGCGGCGGGGGGAGCGCTGCGGTGTCGGCACCGGGCAGCCGCAGCCGGCCGGTGGACGGCGGTGTTGCCAGGTCGAGGGTGAGGACCTCGAAGCCCCTGTCCCTCGACAATGCCCGGGCCAGCTCACCGTATTCGAAGCCGCGCCAAAGCCGGGGAACCACAAGAAATTCGGAGTGCAGTTGGCCGGTGATGAAGCCGACCTCGCTTTCCCGCAGGATGGGGATGATCGGGTTCTGGACCGCACCGAGCCGGGCGAGTGCGGCCATCACCACCATGGTTTCCAGCGTGGTGGGCAGCTGCCAGGACACGACCGTTCCCGGGCGTACCCCCCGTTCGGCCAGGGCGGCAGCGGTTGCGCACGCGGCGTCGTGCAGTTGGCCCGCTGTCAGGCTCCGCCCGTATTCATCGGCGAGAAGCGGTCGGGGTGATCCGCGCTGTGCCGCGTCGGCGACCAACGCCCAGAATGTCACCGTGCCAATTCCTTTCGGCTCACCTGGCGGACGGATCGGTGGAGGGCGGGCGGAATCCCGAGTGTGCAATCGCGACGGACACCCCGGTGCCGATCGGGCCGTTGGCGTCCACCAGGACCGCCGAGCCGCTGGCCACCCCGTCGTGGCTGTGGTGCGTCAGGGAGGCGAGCCCGACATGGGCGCCCTCGGGCAGCCGGCTGAGCGTGAGCGTGTAGTCGACGTTGATGAACTGCAGGGAGTTGGTGCCCCAGTTGGCGATCGACGCCGTGATGTCACCGGCCATGGCCACGCGGGTGAAGGCGGTGAGCGGTTCGTCGTCGATCAGCGGCCGTGTCTCATGGATCCACGTGTATTTCGGACCGTCGCCTTGCGGCCAGTCCGGATCGGGATTCTGTACGTCCGCGCCCCAGCCGTAGGTGCGCATGAACAGCGTCGAGTAGGCGTCGTCCAGCGGGATCGGTGGCATTTGCACCGGTGGCGACCAGACCTGCCCCTCGGGCTGGGCGCCACGCCGCAAAAACAGCGCGCTCGCCTGCGCCACCGGGGCGCCGTCCTGGGTGATCACGGCCTCGACCAGCCGCAATCGGCGTCGGTCGTGTTGCACCTTCGTGTGCACCTCGAGCGGCGCCAAGGCCGTGGGCCGGGGTAGGTCGACGGTCAAGCGCGCCGGTTGCAGTTCCGCGTCCCGGGCCGCATCCTCGACCGCCCACGCCAAGAGTCCGCCGACGACATGTCCGCTCAGTGATGGGCCCCATCCGCCACGCGCGATCTTGGTTGGGACGAAGTGGTTTTCGTCGCGGACAAAGTACGGCACGGGTTCCGCCCAGGAAGCTTCCTCCGGCGCGATATCGGGCTCGGCCACTGCATGACCCTTCGGGTGATGGGATGGCGGGCTCTACTGAGGACCGCAACTGTGGATGTTACAGTTGCGCTTCCAGTCGTCGGCTGCGCACCGCGCCGTGACGCTCATCGGTCAGCCGATTGCGGCGCCCACCAGATGACCGATCACGTAGGTGACCCCCAGCGCGAGGCTGCCGCCGATGGCATTGCGCAGCACGGCTCGGCCCTTGCGGGCTCCGCCCAAGCCGGCCGAGACCGCACCGGTGATGACCAGCGCCACGAGTACGGCGACGACCGTGACGGGGACTCGCCACGTGGTCGGCGGGACCAGGATCGCGACCAACGGCAAGAGCGCACCGATCGCAAACGAAAGCGCCGACGACGATGCCGCCTGCCACGGGTTCGTCAGCTCGTCGGGGTTGATACCCAGTTCGACTTCGGCGTGGGCGAGCAGCGGATTGTGGTCGGTGAGTTCCTCGGCCACGGTGCGAGCCGTTGCCGGCGTCAGGCCCTTCGCTTCATACAGTGCGGCGAGCTCGTCCAGCTCGGCGGCCGGGTCTTCGCGCAGTTCGCGACGCTCCTGGCTGAGCAGCGCCTTCTCCGTGTCGCGCTGGGTGCTGACGGAAACATATTCGCCCAGCGCCATCAACACCGCCCCGGCGACCAGGCCGGCGCTGCCCGCGGTCAATATCGGGGCGCGTTCGGCGGTGGCGGCCGCGACCCCCACGACGATGCCCGCGGTGGAGACGATTCCGTCATTGGCACCCAGGACGCCCGCGCGCAGCCAATTCAATTTCGACGACACCGAACCGACGTGGGGTTCGTGCGGATGTGACGCACTCGGCACGGCCGCAACCATATAGATGAAAACCCTTGCCGACTAGCCAACATAGCCTTCCCAAACCGGCCTACGTGCCGCGTTGGTCCGCGCCGATTCGCCGGAAAAGACCTGGTGAACGCGCTGCGCGGCTGGCTTGCGCTCGGGTGGATGACGGCGTTGAGCGCGGCATGGTGGCGGCCGCGACCAAACGTTCTGCATGGCCGGGTCACAGCCAGTCCATAGGAAAGCTATCTAGCGTCGGGGATGTAACGGGGGGTGTTCGAACGAACTTCCTTGCAAGAAATCCCTAGTGGATAGGTGAAGCATCATGAAGTTGAAGCAACTTGTCGGAGGGGTGACCATCGCCGGAGCGCTCAGCGCTGCGGCCCTGGGAATGGGCGCCGGGTTTGCCAACGCTGCGCCCGGAGCGCCGCAGCCTCCGGGTAATCACGGCGGGGCGGCGCCCGGTGGCGGCCACGCTCCCACCGGTCCCAACGATCCCGGCGGGCCGGGCGGACCGGGTGGGCCCGGTGGTCCCGGTGGCCACCCCGGCGGCCCCGGTGGTCCTGGCGGTCCGCCGCCTGGTGATCACCCCGGTGGTCCGGGTGGTCCGGGTGGCCCCGGCCCCGATCATCCCGGCGGTCCGGGCGGGCCTGGCGGCCCCGGTGACCACCCAGGCGGGCCTGGCGGCCCCGGTGGTCCAGGCGATCACCCCGGTGCTCCCGGCGGATTCGGTGGACCGGATCCCCACCCCGGCGGCCCTTGGCACGGAGACGCCCAGCGCGGCTACTTCCACGGTGCACCGTGGGGCGACGGACCTGGGCCCTGGGGAGCGGGCGCGCCGCCGCGGCCGGCCTGGGATCGACCGCTCCCTCCGCCCGGTGGGCACTGGGACTACGGCCCGATCAATTACTGGGGCTACCAGGAAACTCCCATTTGGGATCCCGGTTTCAACCAGTGGGGCTTCTGGCTCTTCGGAGTGTGGATCCCGCTGTGATCGATAGCTGACAAGACGCCCGCTTCGCCGATCGGCGAAGCGGGCGTCTTCGCTTGTTTACGTTGGCGCCGAACGGTTTTCACGCTCGGCGCTGGCTTCAGCTTTTGATCCCGACAGTCAGCAGGTCAGGTACCAGCGCCGTCCACACCGGTCGCGGGATCCGGTGCTGATCGCTGATCGAGAACCCGGCGTTTTCGAATAATGTCCGCATCTCGGGTGCCGACGCGTTGTGTTGCGGTTTCCACCGGGAGTTCGCGGAGGACTGCAGCCGCGGTTGCCGCGTACTGAGCGCCGAGACGGCAACCAGGCCACCCGGCGCCAGCACGCGGTGAAATTCCCGCAATGCCGCCGGCTGATCGAAGAAATGGAAGGCCGAGGTTGTCACCACGGCATCCAGAGCGCCGTCGTCAAACGGGAGCTGCTCGGCCGGCGCGCGCAGCCATTGCACCCGGTCCGACCTGGCGCGAGCCTGGCCGAGCATCCCGTCAGACATGTCGACGCCGTAGATCTCGTCGGGCTGCAGTTCGCGCTCGATCCGATCACTCAAAATCCCCGTGCCGCAAGCGATGTCAGCGATCTTGCGAGCGCCGTGAGTGCGCAGCTGGGCGATCACCTCGTTGTGCGGAGGCCGGTACACCCACTGCTGTAGGAACGGCAGATCGTAGACCGGAGCAAGGAAGCTCCATATCCGCGTGACGGCGTCGTTGAGCCCTCGTCGCTGCGGTGCGGTCATTGACATAGCTCCGAGCTGTAATAGATGGTGTCGGCCACCGAGACGGAATCATTGGTTTGCGGAATCGTATCCAGGCCGGAGTCGGCCAGCAGCTGAGTCATCCGCACGCCCTCCGACCGCCATCCCAGGTTGTCCAGATAGACGGCGACGTCGTTGCGCTCGCCCTGATAACCGAGCTCGCCGAAATCCAGCTCGAAGCCGTGCTCGCGCCATTTCGCGGCGGCCTTCTGCATCATCTGCTGGGCCTTCTCGGTGTCCACTTCCGACATGTCCGGAATAGCTTCGCACGCCAGCCGGCTGCCGGCGGCGCTGAGTGCGGTGATGTTGTCCAGCAGGCGGTCTTGGGCCTCGGGCGGCAGGTACCCGAGGAGCCCCTCCGCGATCCACGCGGTGGGCCGGCTCTGGTCAAATCCGGCGTCTACCAATGCCTTCGGCCAGTCGTTGCGCAGGTCGACCGCGACGGTACGCAACTGCGCCGTCGGGGCGGCATCCAGCTTGGCCAACGTCGCGGTCTTGAATTCGATCACCTGCGGCTGGTCGATCTCGAACACGGTCATATCGGCCGGCCAGGCCAACCGGTAAGCGCGCGCATCGAGGCCCGACGCCAAGATCACGGCCTGCCGGATCCCGGCCTGCGTCGCGGCGCGGAAGAAGGAGTCGAAGAATCGGGTTCGGGAGGCCATCGCGGCGGGCATGTGTTCGAGCTTCCAGCCGGATTCATGGTCGTCGACGTCTGCGGCCACCAGGTCGCCGGAAATCCAGCGCGTGAAGAAGTCCACCCCGACGGCACGAACCAGCGGTTCGGCGAATCGGTCCTCGATCAACGGGTTGTCGGCTTTGGTCGCGATCGCTCGCGCGGCGGCGACCATCGTGGCGGTGGCGCCCACACTGGTCGCCAAATCCCAGGTGTCGTTGTCTGTGCGTGGCATGCGGCTACTGTCTCCCTCGGAATCACAGGTTACTTAGCCGATATAACGAACGGTGGGTGCGTAAAGTTCCCGCGGCCCCACAGCCCGGCTGTTTCGCCAGATCGAGCGTCGCGTCGCCTCAGCTAGCCGGCTTTCTAGTGTGGCCCGGGGCGTCCCGGTCCGCCGGGTCCCGCCGGGCCCTCCAGGGCCGCCCGGCCCTCCAGGCCCGCCCGGTCCGTTTGCGGCCGGGAGGAGGAACACACATTCGTTCAACTCCGCGCTCCAGCCCCAACCCGGGGCGCATTCACCGTCGGCGCGGCTCGTCGCCGGTGTTGCGATCGCCGTCACCGGCAACCCGACCAACACCAGCGCGGCCGCACCGATCACGCAGCGTCGCAGGTAATGTCTCATCGCCGACCTCACTTCGTCGTTCGGGCAAGGCGGGCGTGATGACCGGTCGCTTCCGGCCTGACCCGCGCCCATCATTGTGCGGCAAGCACCGGAATTAACGGGCCGGATTTGACGAGCCCGAATACCGTTGCCCCGCGCGCCTTCAGTCGGTTATCAATTCGAACACCGGGATCAGTCGATCGGTGCGTTGCTGGTATTCCCCGAACCCGGGCGCACGTTCGACCACCACCGAATAGACCGAATCCCTTTCGTCGCGCGGTAATTCACGCGCGGTCGCGGGTTTCGCGGCCTCCGAACCGATCTCGACAGTCACGCGGGGGTTGGCGCGAATGTTGTGCACCCATGCGGGATTGTTGTCCCGGCCCGCCGCGGAACCGACGACATAAATTTTGCCGTCGATATCGAAGTAGGCGACCGGGTTGACGCGCTGGGCGCCGCTTCGCGCTCCGGTCGACGTCAGCAGCAGCAGCGGGAAACCCTCGAATTGCCCGCCCACTTTGCCGCCATTGCGGCGGAACTCGTCGATATTCTGCTCGTTGAATTCGCGTTCCGCGCTCAGCGCGTCGTCACCCATTAGGCCATCGTGGCATGCCGCGCGTCCGCCGGCCAGCATCCGTGACAGTTACGCTGTGCGACAACGGGATTGACTTTGCCGATCAACTTCCGGGAAATGGCGGCTGTATGCCGGCGGGACCGACGATGCTGTTGCTGGCGCCAGGGTTGCTGATTTGCGGCACCGCGCCGCCGGGCCCCTGCTGCCAAGTGATGTGATTGCCCGAGCCGGTGGCTTTGATGACCGCCACCGATTGCAGATTCACCGTGTTCGCCGAGCCGCTGACGTCGACCTCACCGCACGACCCGTTCAAGGTGACGTTGGAGTCGATGCTCACGACGTTGATGGGAGATTGATACCCGCAGTCATAGGTGACGGTCGAGACGCTCTTGTCGATTTTCGCCGGCGCAACGTCGAGGGGCGCAGGCCAGCGTCCGGCCGGCGAGGCGATCACACCCTGCGACGAGGCCGCGGCACCTCCCGTCAGCACCACGTTCGGTGTACCCGCCCCTGCGGGCGGATGGTCGCCCACGGCCGCGCCGGCCGCCACCACGAAGATCACCGCCGTCATGGTGAGGGGGAACCGGATCATTATCGCGGGCATACGGATTCAATCCTTCGAACTAAATACTGAGAGGCGTTTACGCTAGCGCGGCCGCCGCGAGTGCGCGCGGTGTGAACGCGGGACCGCCGCGGCGTCACTGCCTCGGCGGCGCGGGTTCGACCTTGGTCAGTTCGCTCAGGCCGCTGATTCGCAGCACGGACATCAGGATCGGGTTGGCCAGCAGCTCGATGCGGTCGGCTTGGGAGGCGAGTGCGCTGATCGCGGCGCTGTCGAGGTACTCGACAGCGCTGATGTCGACGAGTAAAGCTTCCTCGCTGCCAGTGGCCTGGTTGGCGGCGCCGGCCAACGCCTGGTTGAACGCATCGATATTGCTCAGGTCGATTTCCCCCTCGACGACCAGCACGAATTTCCCGTCGCTGCCGCGCGCGGTGTCGAGCGTGAGCGGGGTGGTCATCAGGTGATCCTTGCGGATAGGTGGACTGTGGTGCCGTCGTCGTCGGGACGGATATCGACATCGTGCATGAGGCTTCGCATGAGGGGAATACCCCGACCGCGATGAGAGTGGGACGCGGGCTGTGGAGCCTTCCACGAGCCAGTGTCGGTGATTGTCAATCGGACCGCGTCGCCGGTTGCGATCGCACCGAGGCGAATTACGCCTTGCGGTCTATGTCGGTGACCATGCTCGATGGCGTTGGCCACGGCTTCCCCGGCGGCCACGAGCACGTTCATCGTCTGATCCGGGTCCAATCGCGCCTTGGCCAGCCAGTGACGCAAGGCGGTGCGGGTGGGCGCGAGTTGACTGACGTCGGCGGGAAAATTCAGCTCCAGCGGGGCCGGGTGGCGATAGAGCAACAGGACGACGTCGTCCTGGTATCCGCCGGTCGGCGCGACACCGGACATGACCTGGTTGGCCAGTTCGTCCAGCGTCAACGCGCGGGCGTCCTGTGCGGCGCCGGCCACCCGGGAGATGCCGTGGTCGAGCGGGACACGGCGGCGCTCGACCAGGCCGTCGGTGTAGAGCATCAGCGTCGAACGTGCCGGGATGGTCACACGGGCTTCCGGGCGGGGCCAGTCACCCCGTATCCCAAGGGCGATGGTGTGGCCGTCGTCGAGCAACTGGGTGGTGCCGTCGCTGTGCACCAGGATGGGCGGCGGGTGACCGGCGCTGGAGTAAACCAGTTCACCGGTCTCGGGAGTGAGCACCGCGCAGACCGCGGTGGTGCATTGCGCGCCGGGCAGCCGCGCGGCGAAGCGATCCATCCCGGCGAGAGCCGCACCGGGACTTGGGTTTTCGAACAACAGCGCGCGACAGGCGCTGCGCACCTGGCCCATCACGGTGGCCGCGGCCAGGCCGTGGCCCACACAATCGCCGACGATCAAGGCGATCCGTCCGTCTTCCAGGTCGACGATGTCGTACCAGTCGCCGCCGACCTGCAGAGGCCTCGTCGCGGCCTGATACCGCACCGCGAAGCCGGCCGGCAGATCGGCCGGGCCGAGGATCGCGTGTTGCAGGGCCAGCGCGGTTTCGCGTTGCTGGTCGACCTGATGCACCCGCTGCAGCCCCTGGCCGAGGCGGCCCGCCAAGACCGTGAGCAAGGTCTGGTCCTCAAGGGTGAACAGGCGCTGGTCGGTCAGATCGATCCAGACGACGAGCACACCGTCGGGGTGCTGCAGTGCGATGCCAGCCGTCCCGGGCTCTCTTGAGTTAGAGGTGAGCAGGTCGCCGTCGCGCAATGAACTGAGCGCCTGCTGGGTGTGCGGTGACAAATCGGCCCACTCTGCCGGCTCGCCAACCGACACGACTTGGGGTTCACCGAACGCCATTTCGGCGGACGAGCTTTGTGCGGGGAAGGTGACGGCCAGAACCCGGCGTGCCCGCCATAGCCGGCGCAATTCCTCGGCGGCGGCATGCACGGCGTCATCGACCGTGTCGGCCTGGGCCAGTTCCTGGTTGAGCGCGTGTTCGCGACCCGCCGCCAGCGCCAGTGCGATGGCCGCGTGCCGGGCGAAGTCGCTGACGAGATCCAGGTAGTCGTTGCCGAAGGCGGGCTGGTGCGGGTCGCGCGCGACGGCGATGACGCCGAGTACGGCACCGTCGGCGATCAGCGGCATGACGATCGCCGAGCGTTCGCCCACGTCGGTGAATCCCTCGATCGGGTATTCGAAGGAGTCAGTGATCAGCGGCAGCCCGCGGCGGGCCACACCGCCCGTGGTCGAGCCGTCCATCGGAACCTGCCGACCAATCACCTCCGAGGAGTAGCGGCCCGCCGTTGCGGCCACGACCAGGGTGTCGACCTCGCCGACGGGCCGTTCGGGCTCCCGGGGCACCAGCAGGATCGCCTGCTCGGCGCCCGCCAGCTCCAACGCCCGGTTCACGATGAGCTGCAACGGCCCCGTCTGCGGGTCGCCGGACAACAGCGCCGTCGTGATCTCGCGGCTTGCCTTCGTCCATCTCGCCGATTCGCGCTCTCGTTCGAATAGTCGGGCGTTGTCGATGGCGGCGGCCGCCGCCGTGGCCATCGCTCGTACGGCGCCTTCCTGGGAGTCGGAGAAGACGCGTCCCGGGCGGTCGTCGGCCAGATACAGGCTGCCGAAATTGGCCCCCCGCACCGTGATCGGGATGCCGAGCAGCGCATGCATCGGCGGTTCGTGTCCGGCCAGCTCCGCTGTGTCGGGATGGGTATTCAGATCGTCGACGCGCAGGCCATCGCCGATCGGGAGCTCGCCGAGCCGCCGTGCCGTATCGACGTCGACTCCCGCATGCACGAAGGAAACGAACGCACCATCGGCGGCGCGGATGCCCAGGGCGGCGTAGCGGGCGCCGGTCAGCTCCATCGCCGCGTTGAGGACCCGCTGCAGCGTCACGTCCAGGTCCAGATCCGAGCCGATCTCGACGATGACCCGCACCAGTTGTTCCATTTGGTCGCGCGCCGCCACCAGCTCATCGAGCTGGTCATGCATGCGACTCACCAATTCGCGCCGGCCCTGCCAGGTGAAGGCAGAGTCACCTCGGTCGCCATCCATGGGCATCAACGGTAACGGGTCGGGTCGACGGCGATGTCTGGAAGGCGACACTCCATCCCTGCCCTGAGTTTCCTCGTGCACGAGTGGGCGTGTACCCGCTCAGTAGCTGGCCAACATACTTCGCGCTCACGTCAGATTGCTTGCATTCAAGAACTGCAGGCAGCGTGCCTTTACCCGATCTTGACCAGGTATTGAATTGTCCCGCCGAAGATAGCTGACGTGAGTACGCTTTCATCGGTGGAACTGGGGGTGTTGGGACCTCTCCAGGTCCGGCAAGACGGGACGCCCGTCGCTATACCGGGCGCGAAACCGCGCGCCATCCTCACGATGCTGGGACTGCACGGCGGCTCCGTCGTGCCGGCCGACACCCTCGTCGAACTGCTCTGGGGCGAGGAGCCGCCGCGCACCGCGGCCAAGGCCCTGCAGACCCACATCTCCTCGTTACGCCGCGCCCTGGGTGACGGCTTTGTCCTGACCCAGGGGGCCGGTTGGGTTCTGGCCGACAGCGAGATCGACGCCTCGCGCTACAAGTCGGCGGCCCGGCTGGGGCGCGACGCCGCCGCCGCTGGCGACACCAGCCAAGCGGTGGCACGGTTCGAGGAGGCCCTTGCCCTTTGGCGCGGGATCCCCGAACTTCCCGATGGCCGGCCCGGAACTTCGGAAAAGACGCGGTGGATCGAGAGCCATGCCGCGCTGGTCGAAGATCGCGCGGACGCACTGCTGGCCACGGGCCGCGCCGCCGAAGTCATCGGCGATCTCGAGGCGGCGGTGGCTGAGGCCCCGCTGCGGGAAAGGCGATGGGGTCAGCTGATGCTCGCCCTCTACCGGGCCGGCCGGCAGGGCGAGGCCCTCGGCGCTTATCAGCGAGCGCGATCGCTGCTCGCCGACGAACTCGGGGTGGATCCCGGCCCGAATCTCCGCCGACTCGAGGCCGCGATCGTCGCGCAGGACGCGTCGCTGGATGTGGCTGTGGCACAACATGCTCCGTCGGTGACGCGCGCGGTCACCTTCCTGCTCACCGACATCGAGGGGTCGACGGCTGCCTGGGAGGCCGACGCCGACGCCATGGCGGTGGCGCTCGCGCGCCACGACGAGCTCGTGGAACAAGTCGTCACGTCGCGGGGAGGACGGCTGATCAAAACGCGCGGCGAAGGGGACGCGACGTTCTCGGTGTTCGACCGGCCCTCCGCGGCCGCCTCCGCCGCTGTGGAGCTGCAGGACGCGATCGCGCATGAGCCGTGGGCCTCGCGCGATCCCATCCGTGTGCGGATGGCATTGCACACCGGCGAGGTCGAGCTTCGCGACGGCGACTACTTCGGCCGGGCCGTCAACCGGGTCGCGCGGCTGCGGTCATTGGCCGAGGGTGGCCAGATCCTGTGCTCCGGCGCGACGGCCGAGCTCGTCATCGACACGTTGGCCGACGACGTGTTGCTCACCGATCTGGGGATGCGTCAGCTGAAAAACCTCGCGCGCCCGGAGCATGTCTTCGAACTGCGCCTGGAAACCGGTGTGGAACAACCGGAATCGCATACGGACGAAGCGGCGCCCCTCGAGCGTCCCGGCCTTCCGGCGGTACTCGTTGGTCCGGGGCCATTCGTCGGACGCGGCCGCGAACTCGAGGGGCTGCTGTCCGCATGGCAGAGCACGCTGGCCGGCGGCGTCCGCACGGTGCTGATCGCCGGCGAGCCCGGTGTCGGCAAGACGCGGCTGGCCGGCGAATGGTCGCAGCGGGCGTACGAGCTCGGAGCGGTCGTGTTGTACGGCCGGTGCGACGAGGACCTCGGCGCGCCCTATCAGCCGTTCGCGGAAGCGTTGCGTTCGCTGGTGCCCTGCATGGGACCCGACCGGCTGAGGGGGCTGCGCGGCGTCGAGGCGTTGCTGTCACTGGTGCCCGGGCTGGCCGATGTCGTGCCCGATCTCGTCCGCCCCGCCCACTCGGATCCCGACACGGAGCGCTACGCGCTTTTCGATGCCGTCGTCGCTCTGCTGGAAACCGCGTCGACGAGCGCGCCGGTCCTTCTGGTTCTCGACGACCTGCACTGGGCGGCCAAACCGACGCTGCTGCTCCTGCGGCATTTGCTGCGCTTCGGCGACCACGCCCGCGTCCAAATCGTCGGTACCTACCGCAGCACCGACCTCGACCGGGCCCATCCTCTGGCGGCGACGCTCGCCGACCTACACCGAGATGGCACTGCCAATCGGCTCAACCTCGGCGGCCTCGACGAGGACGACGTGACCACCTACGTCGCCGAGGCGGGCTACGACGATGAGGAACTCGCCCACGCGCTGGCCTCGGTTACCGGCGGCAACCCCTTCTTCCTCATCGAGGCCCTGCGTCACGTCGATGAGAGTGGCGGCGTGTGGGACCAGAGCACCCTGCCCCAGGGTGTACGGGAAGCAGTGAGCCGCAGGCTTTCTCGGCTGCCGGTCGAGACCAACAAAGCCCTTGCCGCCGCCGCGGTGATCGGCAGCCGCTTTGCTGTGGAGCTGGTCGAACAGGTGGTCGGCACCGACCTCGTCGACGCGTTCGACGAGGCGCGTCAAGCGGGCATCGTCATCGAAGAGCCCGGCGGGTTCTACCGGTTCAACCACGCCATCGTCCGGCAGTCTCTGCTTGCCGAGCTGGCGTCGGTGCGGCGCATGCGATTGCACCAGCGCATCGCCACCACCTTGGAGACGTCGCCGGGCGCCGAGGACGAGCTGCTGGCCGAACTGGCTCATCACTATTTCGAGTGTGCGTGGGCGGGGAACGCGGCCAAGGCGGTGTTCTACTGTCGGCGTGCCGCAGATCAGGCGATGGCACGACTCGCCTACGAGGGCGCCGCTGACCTTTACCACCGCGCCCTGCACGCGCTGGAGGAGATCGACGACGAGCTCCCCGACCGCGACGACCAGACCGTTGAGCTATTGGTCGCGCGTTGCGAGGCTCTGCTGGCCGCCGGTGACGTGGCCTCCGCGGCCGGTGCGGTCTCTCAATTGCAAGCCGCGACAGTGGATTCGGCCCGGCTAGCGGCGTGGGCGACATGTTTCGATGGTCAGCTGACCATGTTAATTCACCCCGAACGGCTCGACGAGGTCGAAACCGCGTTGGGCGCGGCCGCCGCCAAACTCGCCGAACTGGACGACCCCGCTGGAGAAGCCAAGGCGCACACCGTGCGCGCCGGGTGCCTCGCCCGTCTTGGCCGCATCGGTGACTGCGAAGTTGCCCTCGATGACGCCCTGACCGCGGCGCGGCGGGCCCGCGAACATCGCCGGGTGAACGCGGTCTTGGCGGGCGCACCCCTGGCGGCGCTGTGGGGCCCTAATCCGGTTCCGCGCGCGGGCGGCCGGTGCCTGGATGTGGTTCGGCTGCTTCGGATCACGACCGACTCCCCCGCCGTCGAGGCGACCTCCACGCGATGCCAGGCCGTGCTCGAGGCGTTCCGCGGCCGTACGGCCGCGGCCCGGCGGATGATCGATTCGGCCCGGCGCACGGTCACCGAGCTCGGCCTGCGCCACGCGCTGCTGGAAGTCGAGCAGTTTGCCGGCATCGTCGAACTCATCGGCAATGACCCAGCCGCGGCGGAGACTCATCTACGCAAGGCCTACAACGGTTTTCGTCGTATGGGGCTGGACGCCGACACCGCCGAGACCGCGGCACTGCTGGGCCGCGCATGCCTTGCCCTCGACCGCGAGTCTGAGGCCGCCGAATTGTGCACGGAAAGTGAGCGTTTGGCCGGGCACGCGCTGAAGGCGTCGATCGCGTGGCGCACGCTGCGGGCACACTTGCTGGCCCGCGGCGACGACTACGATGCGGCCCGCCAGGTCGCCGAGGCCGCGGTGACTTTGGCCGAGCGCACCGACGCCCTGGTCGATCACGGCGACGCGTGCCTGACGCTGGCAACGGTTTTGGGGCGTGGCGGCGACATGGCGGCGGCACGAACCGCCGCAGGGCAAGCGGTCGATTTGTACGAACGCAAAGGCGCTGCGGCGCTTGCGGACATGGCGCGGGCCGTTCTCGGCGAAAGTGCCGTTCCGCCCGCACCGGCTCCGCCCGAGGCGCCAGTTGTCGAACTCGACAATGCGTGCGTCCGAGTCGGCGAACGCGTGGTGGCCGCCATTAATCGTGAGGCTTGGGACGAATTCGAGCAGTTGTTCGCGCCAGACGGATTGATCGAGAGCCGCCGCAAGATAGTCGGCTTTGGACAAATAGACGTCCCACCGGGCGAATTTCCACGCGTGAACAGGCGGGTTTTAGAGACAGTCCCCATGCGGCTCAGCCAAAGGATTGTCGCCGTCCGAGGTGAGCGTCTAGCGCTCGCTCGACTGGTGATAGGCGCGGACGACGCGACCCCTGGGGCACCGCAGGACGAATTCGTCCTGCTGTATGGCATCGATGAAGATGGCCAGATCTGCCTGCAGGTGTGGTTCGACGTCGACGACATGGACGCCGCGATGGCGGAACTTACTAATGCATACGCCCGACCTGAGGAGATACCTTCTCGAGCGCCGCTGGCGAATGCCGCGACGCGGGCATACGAGCGACTGCACGCGCATTTCGCGGCCCGCGACTGGGATGCGATAACCGAGCTTCTCGCAGACGACTACTACGGCGACGATCGTCGTTCTGTGGTAGGCGCGGGGATTCGACGCGGCCCGGGTGCCGCGCTAGAAGACTACCGGTCGGCCGCCGACATTGAGGTGACGGACGCAACGTCAGACACCGTCGCAACCCGTGGAGGACGCCTCGCCCTCGTTCGTGCCCGCTACTCGCGAAGCGGCCTGGAACCGGGCGCGTTCCGCGTCGATTTCCTACAAATAGTCGAAATCGACACCACAGAGCAGATTGCGGCAATGGCCGCATTCGACCTCAACGACTTCGACGCCGCTATCGCTGAGCTCGACCGCCGGTACCTTGCGGGCGAAGGCGCGCCGCACGCGCGAACTTGGTCAGTCATCACGCGGGCGTACGCCGCGGTTAACCGACGCGAACCACCGCCCACGACGCCTGACTGGGTCAACCTCGACCACCGGAAAGCGAGAGCATTTGCGCCGGGCGACCTTGCGGCGTACCTCAAAGTCACGTGGGACCTACTGACGCCGGGCGTCAACATCTACATCGAGGCTGTGCATCGACTGACCGCCTTGGGAGCGGTCGTCACGCGCGTGTACCAAGGGATCTCGCGCGAGGGCTTCGACGCCGAATGGCGGGAGGTCGGCGTTTCGACGGTGAAAGGCGACCTGATAGACCGCTCGGAGCTCTTCGACGAGACAGACCTCGGTGCCGCGATCGCAAGGTTTGAGGAGCTCGACCGGCGCGCGCGACGGCTGGAGAGCGCTGCGACCCGCGTGGTCGAGCATTTCCTTAACCACTTGGCGGCTGGCGACTGGCCCGCTATTGCAGAGTTTTACGCCGAAGACGTTTCAACCTATGACCGACGTCGCGTTGTGGCCGCCGAGGTCATCCAAGGCCGAGACGCCAACGTCGCCAACTGGCGAGTGCTGGTCGACTTCGCTCCGGACAACCTAACGTCGACCACGGTTGCGACCCGCGGCGAGCGCCTCACCCTCACTCGCGTGCACTCTGCGGCGTTCCAAACTGATGTGCTCAACCTCCTCGAGATCGACGCCGACGAGCGGATCAAGGCGGTCATGGTGTTCGACCTGGAAAACTTCGACGCCGCCATGGCTGAACTCGACACCCGCTACCTGGCCGGCGAAGCGGCGTCGTGTGCACGTACGTGGTCGGCCGTAGCGCGTAGTTACGCCGCGCTCAACCGGCATGAGCCGCCACTTACTTCGCCCGATTGTGTCAATGTCGACCATCGACGCGAGACGGCGTTCGGGCCCGGCGATGTATCCGCATACATCAACGCCGGGTGGGACTTTCGACAGGACACCAATATCTATGTCGAGCAAGTGCATCGGCTGAGCGATGCCGGGACGGTGATCACCTATGCGGCACAAGAGTTTTCGGAAGAGGGATTGAGGGCGGAGTGGCGCGGGATCGCGGTTCTTGCGGTCGCGGGCGGCGTGATTCACCGGACGGAGGTCTTCGACGAGGCGGACATCGATGCCGCCATCACGAGGTTTGAGGAGCTCGGCCGGCCGACGCCGGAGCTGGAGAACGCGGCCTCGCGCGTATTCAAACATGTCTGGTCGCACTTCGCGGCTGGCGACTGGGATGCCATGGCTCAAACGGTGGCTGACGACTATGTCGGCATTGACCATCGGCGGGTCGTCAGTGCTGATACCCAGCACGGTCGGGACGATGTGATCCGAGACTTGCAGGCGGCCGCCGGAGTCGGGTTCACGATCTCGATGGTGAGCGCCATCGCGATCCGTGGAGAACGTCTCGTCCTCGCGCGGAGTCGCGCCACCGGCTCCGATCCCGGCGGGGTCCAAAATGATGCCCTTAATGTCTTCGAGGTTGACGCCGATGACCGAATCGCCAGGGTCGTCTCATACGACCTGG
Organism: Mycobacterium sp. 1245801.1; assembly: GCF_001673055.1. NCBI lineage: Bacteria > Bacillati > Actinomycetota > Actinomycetes > Mycobacteriales > Mycobacteriaceae > Mycobacterium > Mycobacterium sp. 1245801.1. The sequence goes on along the minus strand of NZ_LZKY01000024.1, from coordinate 11,616 downwards.
AAGACTTCGACGCCGCCGTCGCCGAACTCGACGCCCGATACATGGCTGGCGAAGCGATGGCCCACGCGCGCACGTGGTCTGTAATCAAGGGGGCCTACGCCGCGCTGAATCGGCGTGAGCATCCAGCGACGACAGCAGATTGGGTGAACATCGATCATCGGCGAGGGATATCGTTCGCCCCTGGCCATGTCTCTGCATCACTAAACAATTGGCTCGCCACGCCGTACCTGAGCAACTCCATAGAGGCGGTGCATCGACTGGACGACCTAGGGGCGGTGGTTACCAATGTGACGCACGAAACCTCGCGAGAAGGTTTTGAAGCCGAGTGGCGAGGGATCAGCATCCTTACTATCGAAGGTGATTTGGTCAACCGCTTGGAAATCTTCGATGAGGCAGACCTGGGCGCCGCGATCGCGAGGTTCGATCAGCTGCATCCACGCCCGCGGCAACTGCAAAACAAAGCGAGCCAAATCGACGACCGATTCCTGGCGTACTTCGCGGCCCGCGACTGGGATTCGATGGCAGAGATGACGGCCGACGGGTTTACTAGTGACGATCGTCGTCGCGTGGTGGGCGCGGGAGTCCAACTGGGTCGAAAGGTCGATATCGACAATATGCGGGCGTGGGCTGACGTCGGCATCCAGAAGATAGTTTCAGACGTCATCGCCACGCGGGGCGAGCGCCTCTTCCTCGGTCGTACTCGGTTCTTTGGCCCCGAGCAAGGACCCGCCGCATTTCACAGCGAGGTGCTCGGTCTCATCGAGATCGATGCCGAAAACCGGGTCTTGGCACGCGTCGTGTTCGATGCCGACGACTTCGACGCCGCTGTCGCCGAACTCGATTCGCGTTACCTGGCCGGCGAGGCCTCCTCCAACTCCCGCACCTGGTCGCTCATGACAGAGGCTTTCGCGGCACTCAGCCGCCGGGAGATACCGGCGACGACACCTGATTGGGTAAACATCGACCACCGGCGACTCGCACCGATCGGTGCGGGCGACCTGGAGGCGTTTCTCCATGCGACGTGGGAACTTTCGCCGCGGGCCCGCATCTACATCGCGGCTGTGCACCGGCTGAGCGGGCGTGGCGCCGTGGTCACCCACGTGGCAATCGGGACCTCCCCGGCGGGTTTCGACGCCGAGTGGCAGGTAGTCGACGTTGTGTTGTTCGACGGCGACCGAATCAGCCGCACCGAGCTTTTCGACGAGGCAGACCTCGCGGAGGCCCTTGCCCGCTTCGACGCGATTCAGGCGGCGGCCCGGCGACCGGAGAATGCGGCAAGCCAAGTAGCCGAGCGCTTTACAGCGCTGTACGCCGCTCGTGACTGGGTCGCGATGGCCGAAATCCTGGCCGACGGCTTCGTCAGTAACGATCCGCGTCGGGTAGTGGGCGCCGGAGTCCGGGAGAGTCGAGACGCCCAGATCGCGGACATGCGAGCGATCGCCGACCTGGGGTTGACGAACATGACGTCGACCGTCATGGCAACGCGCGGTGAACGCCTCGTGCTTTTGCGCGCCCGCATGGACTTTTCAGGCACCGGTCAAGGTCCATTCCTCACAAACGTGCTCGCCATCGTCGAAATCAACACCGACCGACGAATGACCGCGCTCGTATCCTTCGATGCGGACGACTTCGATGCCGCCATCGCCGAACTCGATGCCCGTTACGTCGCAGGCGAAGCGGCCGCTCACGCAGACACGTGGGCAGCGGTCGCCGGCGTGCACGCGATGTTCAACCGGCATGAGTATCCCCCAGAGGATTGGGTGACGGTCGACCACCGCCGGGGCACGCCGTTCACCGCCAGCGATATGACTTCGGCCGTCCACACGCTCTTTGATCTCACGCCTGACTTCAAGGTCCATATCGAAGCCGTGCACGAAATCAACAGTCGTGGAGCGGTGATCACCAACTATGCACACGGGTCCTCGCCGGACGGCGTGGGAGTCGAATGGCGCATGGTGATGCTTCACCTCGTCGATGATGGTCGACTCACCCGTTGCGAAGTCTTCGACGAGACAGACACGGAAGCCGCCATCGCGCGGTTGAAGGAACTCAGCCGGCCGGCACCGCGATTGGAGAACAGGGCGACCTTGACGGTCGGGCAATTCCTGGCGTACTTCGCCGCTCGCGATTGGGAGGCGATGGCGGGCCTGGTCGATGAAGCTTTCTTGTCGGACGACCGTCGTCGAGGCATAAACGCCGGAATCCGCCGCGGTCGAGACGTTGAGATGGCGAATTGGCGTGCCACCGCCGAAGTTTGGAAGTCCGATGTCCGGGCGACCACCGTTGCGACTCGTGGAGAGTGCCTCGCAATCCTGCGTTTCACCTTTGCAAGCCAAGATTCGCTACCCACGGCATCGCAGGCTGCCGCGCTTTCCGTCGTACAGGTCAACGACGACAGCCGATGTGCGGCTACTGTCGTATTTGACCCCGAAGACGTTGACGGAGCCTTCGAAGAGCTTGAAACCCGTTACCTGGCAGGAGAAGCAGCCGCGCAGGCGCACACCTGGTCGGTAATCTCTAGTGCCTATGCCGCCATGAACCGGCACGAGCTTTTCGGGACAACGCCAGACTTCGTCGACATCGACCGTCGGCATGTGACCACAATTGCGTCCGGGGACGCGATCGCAAACCTTCGCGCTTCGTGGGAGCTTGCGCCGAATCTGAACATCCACATCGAGGCCGTGCACCGGCTCAACCATCTCGGAGCGGCCATCACCTATGCGGCCAAGGGGACATCGCAGAACGGTTTCGAGGGCGAGTGGCGGGCGATCAACATCCTGACGATCGAGGGTGATTTGATCAGACGGGCCGAGATTTTTGACGAGGCAGACCTCGACGCCGCGCTCGCCCGGTTCGACGAGCTCAGTCGGCCGGCCCTGAAAAACCCGGCAAGCCAAGCGTACGAGCGCATTTGTGAGCATCTGGATGCCCGTGACTGGGACGCCCTCGCCGAGCTAACCGCCGAAAACATCTCCGTCGACGACCGTCGGCGAGTAGTGAATGCCGGGGTTATCAGCGGCCGGAAAGCCAATATCGAAAGCACGAGGGCGCTCGCTGAGGTCGGGTTCACCTTGACGATGCCGAGCGTCATAGCGACTCGTGGCGCACGCCTCGCGCTGCTCCGTGTTCGCGTTTCGGGCAGCGACCCGGAAGCGATTGCAAACGACGCACTGAACATTGTCGAGCTCGATTTCGACAGGCGCGTCGCGGCGGACGTCATTTTCGATCTCGAAGACGTCGACGCCGCCTTCGCGGAGCTCGAAAGCCGTTACCTTGCCGGGGAAGCAGCCAATCACGCCGATACGTGGTCGGTGGTGATCGGCGCCAACGCCCGATTCAATCGCCACGAGCTTCCCGCGACGACGCCGGACCCGGTTTACATCGATCATCGACCGCTCGTATCGATCGACGATGTTGAGCTGGCCACATCAGTTGGTGCCATGTGGGACCTCACCTCGGAAGCCAACGCCTACATCGAAGCCGTGCATCAGCTCAGCGGCGTCGGAGCGGTCACCACCCAAGTGCTGAGATTGCGCTCGCAAGAAGGTTTCGACGCGGAATTGCGGTTGACCTACGTGATTGCGGTCGAGGGCGACCTGCTTAGCCGCATCGAAGTCTTCGACGAGGCAGACCTCGACAAAGCGCTCGCGAAGTTCGATGAGCTGCACCGCCCCACGCAGCGACTGGAGAATGCGGCGAGCCGGGCGGAACACCTTCTCTTTGCGCACTCGGCGGCCCGCGATTGGGCCGCTGCAGCCGAGATTTTGGCCGACAACAGCTTCGTCGAGGATCACCGGAGAGTGGTGAATGTCGGGTTCTGGGACGGTCGCGATGCCATGCTGAAAAACATGCAAGCTTTAGAAGAGGGCCTCGCGCGGGTAGCTCTGACGATCATTGCGACACGCGGCGAGCGCCTCGCCCTCATTCGTGTGCGTTCCTTTGACCACGGCTTACAACCGGGGGAATTTGTGGTCGAGATTTTGGGAGTCACCGAGGTCGACTCCGCCGGGCGGATTGCGGCACACGTATTCTTCGATGTCGACGACATCGACCGCGCTTTCGAAGAACTCGAAACGCGTTATCTAGCAATCGAAACAGCCGCCCATTGGCGTACGTGGTCGACACTGTTGCGAGATTTCGCCGCGTTCAACGAACACAAGCTTCCATTGACGACGCCAGACTGGGTGAACCTAGACCACCGGCGGGGTCGAGCGTTTTCGCCGGGTGACCTCGTTCCATACATCCATGCCACGTGGCAGGTGGCGCCGCAGGCGAAGATCTACGTCTATGCGGTGCATCGGCTGAGCGATCTCGGAGCTGTCGTCACCCAGTCGACGCATGGGACGTCACCGGACGGCTTCGATGCCGAGTGGCTCGAGATAAGTCTTTTTACTCTCGACGGCGACCGGATCAACCGCTGCGAGGTATTCGACGAGGCGGACCTCGACGCCGCGCTGGCGCGCTTCGACGAGCTCACCGGCAAAGACCAGCCGAAGTGACGGCGCCGCAACGTCAACCGCTCTACTTGCTGGCGGACAGCCAGCTGCTGTTCTGGAAGCGTCACGACCGGCTCCTTCTCGAAGAAGCGCTCGATGGATTGGCACGCGACGAGCCGCCGAGCGCCGCCTACGTCGGCGCCTCCAACGGCGATCGTCTGGAGTTCTACGAAATCTTCGAAGCCGCAATGGATGCCATGGGCCTCACCGACCGCCGGATGGTCCGTTCGTCCTTCGGACCTCACGACCGCGCCTTCCTGGAGCGAGCACAGTTGATCGTCCTCGCCGGCGGCGATGTGCGTCGTGGCTGGACTACGTTCGAGAAAACGCGCATGAAGGACCTGATTCTGGACCGGTACGCCAAAGGAGCTGTCCTCGTAGGTGTCTCGGCCGGTGCCGTCCAGCTCGGACGCCACGAACTAGCCGACGCACCGGAAACTTCCGCGACCGAGCTGCTCACCCTGTTCAATCTGGTGCCGATGATCATCGACGCGCACGACGAGCGGGCCAAATGGACGCGACTCTCGCGAACAATTCAGCTGCTCGACGGATCGGTGACCGGCCTCGGAATCCCCACCGGCGGCGGTGCTATCGTGCACCCGGGCGGCACCATCGAGCCCCTGCGGCATGCCGCCCACACAGTCACCTTCGACGGCGTGGACGTCACGCACTCGCTGGTGCCCGCCGACGTCCGGCCAGGATACGAAAGCCCTTGACGGGCGGGCAGAGCGCCTGCAATCGTTCGGCGAGACCATGACGCACGCCTTCGACCCGACCGGACCCGACGGCCACCCGCGGATCGTCGCCGATCTGCTGCGACCCGATGCCTACGACCCGCCGGCCGACGATGTGCGTCTCCACGAAACGCACAGCTCGTGGGTCCTGCTCGCCGGCAGTTACGCCTACAAGCTCAAGAAGCCGGTGAACCTCGGCTTCCTGGACTTCACCACCATCGAGCGCCGCCGCGCCGACTGCGCAGAGGAGCTGCGCCTCAATCGGCGGTTCAGCCCGCAGATGTATCTGGGAGTCGTCGAGGTCGCCGAGCGAAATGGCCACTACCGCATCGGCGGTGAACCGGGGTCGGGCGAGCCGGCCGTGTGGATGCGGCGCCTACCGGAGGAGGGCATGCTGCCCGCCAAGCTCGCGCGCGGTGACGTTGACATCCGTCTCGCGCGTCGAATTGGTCGCACCCTGGCCAAGCTTCACGACAGGGCCGAGACCGGCCCGGACATCGATGAGTACGGCAGCGCGCCCAGCGTGATAGCGAATTGGCGGGAAAACTTCGACCAGATGGCACCTTTCATCGGCCGAACCATCTCGCGCGACGTCAACGAGGACATCCGCACGTACGTGGACCAGTTCGTGCGCAGCAACGCGCCGTTGCTTCGACAACGGGTCACGGAAGGTCACGTCCGGGATGGGCATGGTGACCTGCACGCCGCCAGCATCTGCATCGACAACGGCCAGATCCTGCTGTTCGACAGCTTGCAGTTCGCGCCGCGCTATCGGTGCGCCGACCTGGCCTCGGAGGTGGCGTTTCTGGCCATGGATTTCGAGTATCACGGACGCGCGGACCTGGCCTGGGCCTTCGTCGACTCCTATGTCCGGGCCAGCGGCGACGATGGCTTGCCCAGCCTGCTCGACTTCTACACGTGCTATCGCGCCTACGTTCGCGGCAAGGTCCGCAGCCTACGGCTGGCCCAAACCGAACAGACTCCCGATGGTGAAGGGCATCAACTCATCGCGGAGTCGCGGGCCTACTTCGACCTGGCCTGGGCGCATGCGGGTGGCCTGCCACGACCACCGATGGTGGTCACCATGGGCCTTCCGGCAAGCGGCAAAACGACATTGGCGCGCTCTCTCGCCGGCCGATTCGGGCTGGTGCACCTCTCGTCGGACGTGGCGCGCAAGAGGATGGCGGGAATCGAACCCACCCAGCGTGGCACCGATGCGTTCGGCTCCGGTCTCTACGACCCCGCAACGACGCGGACTACATACGCTGCGCTGCGCCGCGACGCGGGCCGCTGGTTACGCCGCGGCCGCGGCGTGGTCGTCGACGCCACGTTCGGCAATCCGGCCGAGCGGGCCCGGATGCAAAAGCTTGCACATCGACTCGGCGCCGATCTTCACGTGGTCCTGTGCGACGCGGACGACGCCACGCTGATGGCGCGTCTCGAGCGTCGCGCCACCGAGCGAGGCGTCGTCTCGGATGCGCGCATCGAGTTGTGGCCTGAGCTGCGAGCCGCTTTCACGCCTCCCGACGAGCAACGGTCCGTGCTGCGGGTCGACGCGACGCGAAATATCGAGGACACCGTCGAACAGGCGGTGGCGCTGCTGCGTGCAAGCTATCGATAGCTACGCGGCTCTCTTTCGGCGATCACCGGGTCGACGCGTTGCCGCGTCGTCGCGGCGTGCGGTGCGCGGCGAGCACATCGGCATTGGCCAGCGTTTGCGCCTGCGCGGCCAGCGTCGATGCCCGGTTGGCGTAAGCAATCGCTTCGTCCTGGTTGCCCGCTTCCTTGTCGCGCGCCGCTGCCAGGTGCCGTTTCGCGTCGTCGAGCCTGGCCTGGGCCTCGGATCCGATGGTGGCGCGATGCCTGGCGGCATAGTCAGAGATCTGGCGCACCCTGGCGTCGGCGGTCGACAACGCCTGCTGCAACGGAGGATCGCCGCCGTCCACGGCCACCTGTCCACCGGTAGTGCTCGCGCGCCGGCGGCGGCGTGCGCGAAACAGCAGAAGCAACAGCAGCAGGAAGACCACGACGGCGATGACGCCGATCGCGATCGGCAGCCAGCTCGACTTTGACGAGCCAGCCGCCTTGGGCGAGCTGGCCGATTTGTCCAGCCCGTCGGCCGCCGCGACCGCCACACCACCCCAGTTCTTGGCGCCGAGCACGGGTTCAATTTGGTTGCTGCGCAAGCTGTTCAACTCTGCCGGTGTCAGGCCCGGCACCTGTGGGGGCACGCTGAACGCGTACAGCTTGGTGTTGGTGGCGACGGCCAGCAACGCGTCGTGGTCGCCGATCCCGCCGGCGCTGCGTGTCTTATCGGCCCAGTTGTCGGGTTTGAACCTGTTGAAGTTGTCGACGTAGACGACCCACAGTTGAATGTGCCGATCGCGGTAGAGCCGGTCGAGCGCTTCGCTGACCGCTGCCCGGTCGGAAGCCGTCAGCACGCCGGTGCTGTCGGTGATGTGGTCGGTGAGCTTGAACGGGGGCTGCGCCCCGGCCGGGGTTGCCCAGAGCAGCCCCGCTACGAGGATCGTCAGGACCGCGCCGAACAGACGAACAACCCGCATAGGGGTCAATCTAGCCGTCCAGGCGGGGGTTCGGGCAGGGGTCAAAGTCGCGCCCCGCGGGCCTCGGTTCCTGTTCGTCATGGCGGTGACCAGCGGAATCCACCTAGGTTGCAGGCTCGCCGCGGTCTTCGATGCGTACTGGACACCCCTTGGTTAAGCGCGTAACCTCTGTCGGGCGACGACAGCATTCCCCGCGAGTGAAGGGCTATGAGGAACATTGAGTAACACCATTGCGGTCTTCAACCCGTCCACCGAGGAGCAGATCGCGGAGGTCCCCGATTCCGACCAGGCGGCCGTCGACGCGGCCGTGGCCCGGGCACGCGAGACCTTCGAGTCGGGGGTGTGGCGCAAGGCGCCCGCATCGCACCGCGCCAACGTGCTCTTCCGCGCGGCGCGCATCATCGAGGAACGCAAAGACGAGCTGGCCGCGCTCGAGTCGCAGGACAACGGGATGAACCTGACGGCCGCGGGCCACATCATCCCGGTCTCGGTAGACATGCTGAAGTACTACGCCGGCTGGGTCGGCAAGATCCACGGCGAGTCGGCCAATCTCGTCTCTGACGGCCTGCTCGGCACCTGGGAGACCTACCACACCTTCACCCAGCTCGAGCCCGTCGGCGTCGTCGGCCTCATCATCCCTTGGAACGGACCGTTTTTCGTCGCGATGCTCAAGGTCGCGCCGGCGCTGGCGGCGGGATGCAGCGCGGTCCTCAAGCCCGCCGAGGAGACGCCGCTGACCGCGCTGAAACTGGAGGAGATCTTCCGCGAGGCGGGTCTGCCCGACGGCGTTCTCAACGTCATCACCGGTTACGGCGAGACCACCGGCGCCGCGCTCACCGCGCACCCGGACGTCGACAAGATCTCGTTCACCGGGTCGACGGAGGTCGGTCGGCTGATCGTGAAGGCGGCGGCGGGGAACCTCAAGCGGCTCACCCTCGAGCTCGGCGGCAAGTCGCCGCTGATCATGTTCGACGACGCCAACCTCGACAAGGCCATCATGGGCGCTGGCATGGGCCTGCTCGCCGGCTCCGGGCAGAACTGCTCGTGCACCTCGCGCATTTACGTCCAGCGCGGCATCTACGACAAGGTGGTCGAGGGCCTCGCGGGATTCGCCCAGATGCTGCCGATGGGCGGCAGCGATGATCCGGACTCCGTGCTGGGCCCGTTGATCAGCGACAAACAACGCAAGCGGGTCGAAGGCATCGTCAACGACGGCGTGGCCGGTGGCGCGCAGGTGATTACCGGCGGCAAGCCGATGGACCGCAAGGGCTACTTCTACGAGGCGACGATCATCACCAACACCACACCCGACATGCGCCTGATCAAGGAAGAGATCTTTGGGCCGGTGGGCTGTGTGATCCCGTTCGACGACGAGGACGAGGTGATCGCCGCCGCGAACGACACGCACTACGGGTTGGCCGGTTCGATTTGGACCGAGAACCTCTCCCGCGCCCACCGTGTCGTGAATGAGCTTCGCGCGGGCCAGATCTGGGTGAATTCCTCCCTCGCGGCGGACCCGTCGATGCCGATCAGCGGCCACAAGCAGTCGGGCTGGGGCGGCGAGCGTGGCCGCAAGGGTATCGAGGCCTACTTCAACACCAAGGCCGTCTACATCGGCCTCTGACCGGCCTTCATCGAGTCGCGAGCGTAAGCACACGACGGAAACTGGCTTGGTTTTTCGCAGTGGACTTACGCTCGCGGCGTCTTGCGCGCCAAGCCCGATCCCTCCGTACTCACCGGTCTGGTCGCCACCTGAGCGGCACGTGCACCGGAAACCAATCGTCGAAAATCACTGCTGGCCGAGCGCTGTAGGCTTTGGGATGCCACGCTCTGGGGACATCGCCACCGTTCCAGTCGAACCAGAAAAACGGGACCTCGGCAAGCCACACCTCAAAGAACGCGCTCAGCAGATCCCGGGCCAGATGCGACGCAGGACAACGGTGCGGGCCTCCCCCAAAACTCCAATGACGTTGCGGACCATTCAGTTTGATGCTGTGACCGGACATGTCGTCGGTCTCGTCACGGTGAACCAGCCCGACACACAACTCGACGGGGGACGCGGCTGGGATCGTCGTGTCGCCGATTGTAATGCTGCGACTGGTGATTCGTGAGACGGTCTTCGCCCCACCATCCAACCGCAGCAGCTCCTCGATGAACCTGCCTTGCCGATCTGGGTTTTCGCGTAGCTCCCGCTGAAGTATCGGCTGCCGCGCCAGCACCGCCAATCCGGCCTTGATGGCTAGTGACGCAAAAATCACCCCGCGGCCCACCGATCCCATCACTCCCAGTACTTCTAGGTCGGTGAGCGGTTCGGTGGCGAGAAGGCTGATCACATCGGGGCCGCCCTGTGGTGCTCGGCGGATCGCCCCCACCAGTTCCACGTTGACCGCGTCGGGAGCGAGGTCTGTAGGCAGCCCGCAGATCGTGACGAATGCTGCGCGCCAGACAACGTCAGCGACACCCGCACCATCGCAGCTGTCCCGTCTCGCCGCTACGGCGCCGACGATTCTTTCGATGATCCCCCGCACGGGCCTCAGCATGTCCCGCGAATTCCCCGGCGTGAACAACAGCTCGACCATTATTTTCCGGTAAGGCCCGAAGGGCGGGTTGCCGGGCATCAGTTCGCCCTGGCGGCTGGCGAAAGTCTCGCCATCGCGTATGGCGGCGAGGACGTCGTCGCGCCGCCATAGCACGTATGTGCCGTCTGGCTCCCTCAGCACTCTTTGACCGGCCCGCTGTGCGGCGGCCAGCCAGTCCCGAAAACCCGCGGCTGCATCCTCGTCGGACCGCATGACTTCCAGCGCGGCCAGATCGGCGTCGCCACCAGACTCGATCATTGCGCACCAACGACTTTCACGCCACCACCTAAAACTCCGACACCGCAAGTTTATCCGCAGGAAGCCCGTCGTAGCTCAACGACCGCCGAACACTTGGAGCAAAACGCCTGACAGACCGCTGCGGCAGGCGCGAGCGCGGACGGCCGCGCAGGCAGGGCGGGCGCTAGCGCGAGCGTAAGCACACGACGGAAACTGGCTTGGTTTTTCGCAGTGGACTTACGCTCGCGGGCGTCCTTGGCCCGCGGCAGGCTCAACGAAATGATCGCGCCGAGGCAAACTCTGGGCAACAGCCGCGTGCGGTGGCATCGTTGCGACCTGTGCGGGTGTGGCTGAGTGGTTAGGCAGCGGCCTGCAAAGCCGTACACACGGGTTCAAATCCCGTCACTCGCTCCAAATCAGAGAGACCGTTTCGCGACGGCGTCGAGATAGAACCATCGGCCGGCGCGGCGCTCGAAGCGGCTGCGCTCATGCAGACTGCCGGCGCGGCCGGCGGATTCGTAGCGGGCGGTGAATTCCACCTCCCCGGCATTGTCGTCGGCCCCGCCCGCGACGGTGTCGCTGACCTCTAGGCCGGTCCAGGTGATGCTGGGGTCGACGGTCACCTCGGGTGGCCGGGTACGCGGATGCCAGGTGCGAAATAGGTAGTCGGCGTGGCCGCGCGCAAATGCCGAATACCTCGAGCGCATCAACGCCTCGGCCGTTCGGGCCTGCAACTCACCGTCATGCAAGGGCCCGCAACACGCGGGATAGGTTTCGCCGCTGCCGCAGGGACACGGTTCGTTCATGCCACGACACTGACACACCCTTACGGCGACTCCCCCGGCGGCGCGGCGCCGGCCGCATCCTGCAGCACCTGCTGCAACTTGTCGAGGGGATCGCCGTTAGCCGGGTCGAGCCGTCGTGGCGGGATCTCCCGGCCGTCGGGTGCGACGGCGACGAGCGGCGGCGGTGGCGGGGGCGCCGCTGATGTCGCGGTGGTGGCGGG